>JADGOT010000079.1 GCA_017882805.1 Glaciihabitans sp.
ACGAGAGCTTCACGGCGTTGCCCAGCAAGATCTCCACTCTGGTCAGCGCGGTGTCGTCTGACCCGGTGCGGTTCGAGTTCTGCCTGAACTCACCGACGCCGGTCACCGAATCCGGACCGCTGGATGATCCGGATGCCGTACTCGCGGACTGCAAGGCTCACCCGCAGTGGAGGCTCGCGCTGCACGGCAAATTCCCGGATGCCGCCGGAGCGCCGTTTCCGGATGACGCCACGTCGAACGCGGCCTCGTCGAAACTGTGCCTGCCGGGCGTCAGCGGCGACAACGAAATCTGGATTGCCTACCTGCCAACCAAGTCCGGCTGGGCAAGCGGTGATCGCGAAATCGAGTGCTGGATCGGCGTGAAGTCGCCCGGCGACAGCGCCGGAACGGCCTAGCGTTCTCGATCCTCCGACTCGCTAGTGCGCGAACTCCCAAATGTGGCCGGCCGGGTCTTGGAAGCTCGCAGTGCGGATGCCCCACGGCCGATCCATCGGGCCGTTCAGCAGAACGACGCCGCTCTTCTGAAGCTCGGCCGCCGTCGCATCCACGTCTTCCACGTCGATCGTGAACTGAACGCGTGATCCGGCATCTCGTGCTGCGACCGTCGCGGGCGCGATGAGGCTTGGGGCTTGGCCCACCTCGAGCAGGTTGATCAGAGTGTTGCCGAAGTTGTAGACCGCTGAGTTGGGGTCCTGATAGTAGATCGGCAGCCCGAAGGCGCGATCGTAGAAATCCTTCGCCGCCTCGAGATCCTCGACAAACAGGGTTATCGCGGATATCCCGCCGGGCCAGGTGCTCATGCACCCATCCTGCCCGGCAATGTCCCCGCTTCATAGCGATTGAGTCGGCGAGTAGGTCAGCTCTGCAGTTCGAGGCCGATCAGCCGTTCACGGCCGCCGGCTCCCGGGTAGCAGGTCTGCAATATGACCTGCGCCTGCATTCCGGCAGTCGCGAGCGACGCATCATCTCCGGAGTGAGCGTCGCGGGCATCCGTGACCACGTAGGTGCCCTCGAACCCCTGCCCCTGCAGGTCAACCAGGTTACCCGGATGCATCGCCAGCACGACCGAGCCCCCACAGCGAGTGTGCGCCCCGACAATCGGGGCTTGGGTGCCAAGGTCCATTCGTACCCACTGGCACGCGTCGAGCTCCTGTTGATAGCCGGTCGCGGTTATCGCGATGTGGATTACCGATTGGACTCCTGCCACGGCCGGAGCGGGGGTGGTCGGTTGGGTAGTGGATGGCGCCTGCGTCACCGACGGAATTGATGTTGCGGCGGGCCCAGCGCTGATTGCCGGGAGCATGTCCGACGAAGCGGACTCGGCTTGCGCAGGCGCAACCGTGCTCACAACGAAGAGGCCGACGAACAAGACGGCGAGCGGGATGCCAATCGCCGCAACCCTGCCTATGACCGAACGGCGGCGGGCGCGATGGTACTCATTGAACGGATTGGGGGAATCCCGCAGGGCATCGGGCACGGACCGGATACTAGCAACCCAACACAAACAGCCGGTGTCTGCCCCCTGCCGGCAGGGCGTTTTTCGTGGAGCCTAGGGGAATCGAACCCCTGACCTCCTGCTTGCAAAGCAGGCGCTCTACCAATTGAGCTAAGGCCCCCCGCTAAATGAAACTAACGGAGTGGTGCAGTGGGGGTACCAGGACTTGAACCTGGGACCTCTTCGTTATCAGCGAAGCGCTCTAACCGCCTGAGCTATACCCCCTTGGAGCAGATACGAGAGTATCGCACCCGCCGACCAATGATGTAATCGTGCCAGCCTCGGCAGGGACGAAACCTACTGGTTGGTGAAGCCGACCAGTAGCCCACCGGTAAGGCGAACGGTGAAGTTGTACAGGATGCTGCCGATCGCGCCGAGCGCCGTTCCGACGACGACATTCAGCAGCGCAACCACGAACGCGAATCCGGCGACCGTAACCAGCGACGCGCTGGACTCGATCGCGAATGTCGGCTGGTCAAGGATGTCACGCAGGGTCCCGTCGAGGGCATGGAATATCTGCAGGGCATCGAGCAGCACCCAAATCAGGATGGACGCGACGACCAGCACGATTCCGGCACAAACAGAGATCAGGAAGGCGAGCTTGAGGGTTGACCAAAAGTCGAGGTAGACCAGTTTCAGTCGTACCTGCTTTGTCGCAACAGCTCGTTGGGACTTGCGCTGAAGCTTTTCCGCGACGCTACTCATCTACCGATTCGTCCTTTCCAGGTTCTTGTTCTTCATCAGCTACGCCCGACTCGGCTGCTTCTTCGGAGTCAGATTCCTGAGTTTCTAGGTTACGTTCACTATTCTTGGCGACCGCGATGATCTTGTCGTCTTCGGCGAACCGGGCAAACACAACACCCATGGTGTCTCGTCCCTTGGCCGGAACTTCGGCCACGGACGACCGTACCACCTTGCCGCTGGCAAGAACCACAAGGACCTCGTCGTCGTCGTCGACAATGAGCGCCCCCGCGAGGTCGCCGCGAGCCTCCTGTAGCTTGGCCACCTTGATGCCGAGACCGCCACGGTTCTGCACTCGATACTGCTCTGCAGCGGTTCGCTTGGCGTAGCCGCCCTCTGTGACGACGAACACGAATCCACTGTCGGAGACTACGCTCGCGTCGAGCAGCTGGTCGTCATCCCTGAAGTGCATTCCGATCACCCCAGAGGTTGATCTTCCCATTGGGCGAAGCGCCGCATCCGACGCCGTGAACCGGATCGACATGCCCTTCCGCGAGACCAGAAGCACGTCCTGGTCCTCCTCAACGAGCATCGCCGAGACGAGTTCGTCCTCCTCGCGCAGGTTGATGGCAATGATGCCACCCGTGCGGTTCGTGTCGTAGTCAGTCAGCGCCGTCTTCTTGACCAGGCCACCCTTGGTTGCGAGCACAAGATACTTGGCCGCCTGGTAGTCACGGATATCCAGCACCTGCGCGACCTCTTCGCCCGGTTGCAGCGCGAGCAGGTTAGCGAGGTGCTGGCCCTTGGCGTCGCGACCGGCCTCCTGGATCTCGTAGGTCTTCGCCCGCAGCACCCGACCCGTGTTGGTGAAGAACAGCAACCAGTGGTGGGTTGTGGTGACGAAGAAGTGCTCGACGACGTCATCCGCGCGCAGCTGTGCACCCTTGACGCCTTTGCCGCCACGGTGCTGGCTGCGATAGTTGTCGCTGCGGGTGCGCTTGACATAACCCCCACGGGTGATGGTTACGACCATCTCCTCCTCGGGGATCAAGTCCTCGACGCTCATGTCGCCGTCGAAACCGAACATGATCTCGGTGCGACGGTCATCGCCGAACCGGTCAACGATGTCCTGCAGTTCATCCCGAACGATGGACCGCTGCTCCGATGGCGTCGCCAGAATGTGGTGGTAGCCCTCGATGAGCGTGGTCAGCTCGGCCGCCTCGTCGATGATCTTCTGCCGTTCGAGCGCAGCGAGCCGACGCAGTTGCATGTCGAGGATGGCGCGCGCCTGAAGCTCGTCGATATCGAGCAGTGTCATGAGTCCGTCGCGTGCGGCCTCAGTGTCGGCGCTGCTGCGGATGAGTGCGATGACCGCGTCAAGCGCATCGAGCGCTTTCAGGTACGCGGTCAGGATGTGCATCCGCTCTTCCGCCTTGCGGAGGCGGAAGGTCGTGCGACGAACGATCACCTCGATCTGGTGGTCGATCCAATGCGTGATGAAGCCGTCAATCGGCAGCGTGCGCGGGATGCCGTCAACGATCGCCAGCATGTTTGCGCCGAAGTTCTCTTGCAGCTGGGTGTGCTTGAAGAGGTTGTTGAGAACGACCTTTGCGATGGCGTCGCGCTTGAGAACGATGACGAGCCGCTGACCAGTGCGGCCCGAGCTCTCGTCCCGGATGTCGGCGATGCCCTGAAGGCGACCATCCTTGACGAGGTCGGCAATTTTCTGGGCAAGGTTGTCGGGGTTGACCTGGTAAGGCAGCTCAGTGATCACCAGGCAGGTGCGACCCTGCAGCTCCTCGACGTTGACCACTGCGCGCATCGTGATCGAGCCACGGCCGGTCCGATACGCATCCTGGATGCCTTTGAGCCCGAGGATCTGCGCTCCGGTCGGAAAGTCCGGGCCCTTGACACGCTGGATGAGAGCCTCGAGAAGTTCCTCTCGGGTCGCGTCCGGGTTCTCGAGTGCCCACAGCGCGCCATCCGACACTTCTCGCAGATTGTGCGGCGGGATGTTGGTGGCCATTCCGACCGCGATGCCGACTGATCCATTAACGAGCAGGTTTGGGAATCTGGCCGGAAGAACGACCGGTTCCTGGGTCTTTCCGTCGTAGTTGTCCTGGAAGTCGACAGTCTCCTCGTCAATATCCCTGACCATCTCCATGGCCAGCGGCGCCATCTTGGTCTCGGTGTATCGCATGGCCGCGGCGCCGTCGTTTCCGGCGGAGCCGAAGTTGCCCTGGCCGAGCGCCAGCGGATAGCGGAGGCTCCACGGCTGGACGAGTCGAACCAGCGCGTCATAAATTGACGAGTCACCGTGCGGGTGGAACTGCCCCATCACGTCGCCGACGATTCTGGTGCACTTGTTGAAGCCCTTGTCGGGACGGTAGCCACCGTCATACATGCCGTAGATCACGCGGCGATGAACGGGCTTCAAGCCATCGCGCACCTCGGGCAGCGCCCGCCCGACGATCACGCTCATCGCGTAGTCGAGGTAGGACCGCTGCATCTCGATCTGGAGATCGACCTGCTGGATCTTGTCGTGGCGCGTGTCGACGACCGCCTTCTCGAAGGTCGGTTCGGGCGTGGTGGGGGTTTCTTCGTCAGCCATTTACGTAGTCCTTAGATGTCCAGGAAGCGAACGTCTGCGGCGTTTCGCTGGATGAACGAACGGCGGGACTCGACGTCCTCGCCCATGAGAGTGGAAAAGACTCCGTCGGCAGCGGCCGCATCATCCAGGGTCACCTGCATGAGCGTTCTCGTCACCGGGTCCATCGTGGTTTCCCACAGCTCGGTGTAGTCCATCTCACCGAGACCCTTGTAGCGCTGGATCCCGTTCTCCTTGGGCATCCGCTTGCCTGCGGCCAGTCCGGCCTCCTGCAACGCGTCCTTTTCGCGGTCGCTGTAGACGAACTGGTGCTCGGCGTTCGACCACTTCAACCGATACAGCGGGGGCTGCGCGAGGTACACGTAACCGTGATCGATGAGCGGGCGCATGTAGCGGAAGAGCAGGGTCAGGATGAGCGTGGTGATGTGCTGACCATCGACGTCGGCATCGGCCATCAGCACGATCTTGTGATACCTGGCCTTCTCGGGTGCGAAGTCTTCACCGACCCCGGCACCGAATGCCGTGATCATGGCCTGCACCTCGTTGTTGGCGAGCGCGCGATCCAGTCGCGCCTTCTCGACATTCAGGATTTTGCCGCGCAGCGGAAGGATCGCCTGGAACTCCGGGTTGCGACCCTGAACGGCGGAGCCACCGGCCGAGTCGCCCTCGACCAGGAAGATCTCCGACAGCGAGGGATCCTTGCTCGAGCAGTCGCGAAGCTTTCCGGGCATACCGCCAGACTCGAGCAGACCCTTGCGTCGGGTCTGCTCGCGCGCCTTGCGAGCGGCGATGCGAGCCTGGGATGCCTGAATGGCCTTTCGGATGACGTTGCGCGCCTCGGTCGGATGCGAGTCAAACCAGTCGCCGAGTTGCTGTCCGGCGACGCGCTGCACGAATGCCTTCGCCTCGGTGTTACCCAGCTTGGTCTTCGTCTGGCCCTCGAACTGCGGTTCGGCGAGCTTGACCGAGATGACCGCCGTCAGTCCCTCGCGAACGTCATCACCGGAGAGGTTCTCGTCTTTCTCCTTGATGATCTGCTTGTCGCGCGCGTACTTGTTGACGAGCGTTGTCAGCGCCGCACGGAATCCCTCTTCGTGCGTTCCGCCCTCGTGCGTGTTAATCGTGTTGGCGTAGGTGTGGACGCTCTCGGTGTATCCGTTGGTCCACTGCATCGCCACTTCGAGGGAAATCTTTCGATCGGTGTCCTCGGACTCGAAGGCAATGATCTCCGGATGAACGAGCTCGTTCTTCTTCGCTTTGTTGAGGTACTCGACGTAGTCCTCGAGTCCGTGCTCGTACATGTAGCTCTCGGTGACCTGTTCGTCTTCGCGCTCATCGGTGACGGTGATGCGCAGTCCCTTGTTGAGAAACGCCATCTGCTGGAAGCGGGCGCGCAGCGTCTCGTAGTCGAATTCGACCGTCTCGAACGTTTCCTTGCTCGGCCAGAACGTGATCGTGGTGCCGGTCTCGTCCGACGTCTCCCCCTGCTTGAGGGGAGCGGTCGGCACACCGTTCTCGAAGCTGACCCGCCACACGTGACCCTGCTGGCGAACTTCGACATCGAGTTCGCTCGAGAGTGCGTTGACTACGGAAATTCCCACTCCGTGCAGCCCGCCGGAGACGGCATAGGCGCCACCGCCGAACTTTCCGCCGGCGTGGAGGATGGTGAGCACGACCTCGACCGTGGACTTCTGTTCCTGCTGGTTCATTGCGACCGGGATGCCGCGTCCGTTGTCGACTACGCGAACACTGCCGTCTTTGCGAATGAAAACCTTGATGTCGTCGCAGTATCCGGCAAGCGCCTCATCGACGGAGTTGTCGACGACCTCGTAGACCAGGTGGTGGAGACCGCGGGGACCTGTCGATCCGATGTACATACCGGGCCGCTTGCGAACGGCCTCGAGTCCCTCAAGGATCTGGATCTGGTCGGCGCCGTAGCTGTCGTCGGGACCTTTGCGTTCATGCACGAAGGGAGTTGCCGCTTCGGCTGAAGTCGTTTCATTCAGAGGTTCTTCATTCAGAGATACTGACTGATCTGTGGGCAGGTCGGTGGACTCTGAATTACTCATATAACCGTGGCTCCCGCCGCTTGTGAATCGCGTCATTCGAGGAATGATTCCCACACGGGAGGCCTCGACGACGCCTCAATTCTACCAAATTGGATGCCGATGTGCGGGCTTTGACGCCCCACTGGGGAGAGTTAGCCCCCAATTAGAGTGTTTTGCATCCCTAGCCGTAGGTATCGCGTGGGCCCCGCCCTGGAATCGATCTCGTGCCGCGTTTCCAAGAGGGGGCGTTGGGTCCGTCGAACTTGACTGACTCGATGCCCGCGTCGGGAAATCGCTGCGCGATGCTCGTGGTGATCTGCCCGCGCATGAGACGCAGCTGCGTCGCCCAGGCGGTCGAGTCGCACCGGACGGTCAGAATTCCGTCCTCGATTCCGACCGGTTCCGAGTGCACGGCGGTCTCTGCGCCGACGAGATCAGTCCACGACGCGAGAAGGTCGGCCTTCGCCAGCGACGAGTTCCACCCAAGCCGAGAGGTCAGACCCTCGAGAATGTCGTCGATCCCGCGCGGATCCCGACCAACACCAAAAGGAACGCTCGCGCCCTCCTTCTTCTTATTCTTCGCGCGCTTGCGGGCGTCCGGTGATCGCTTGCTGGGGTCGCCGAACAGTGCGCGCATCCTCAGATAGACCGCAACGTGTTCCGGCACCGGATCGGGTGTCTCAGACATCTTCCCCGGCTCCGAGAATGTGACCTGCCCGGATGGCGACGGAGTTTCCCGCCAGCCTCGCGGGCACGTCTCCACCAACCGCTGCCGTAATGAGTACCTGCTCGAATCCGTCGACCGCATCAGCGAGTCGGTCACGGCGTGATTCGTCGAGTTCAGCGAAGACGTCATCGAGAATCAGCACTGGATCCCCCGAGGATGATTCCCTGCGCAACACTGCTGCCGAGGCGAGCTTGAGCGAAAGCGCAAATGACCAGGATTCACCATGGCTCGCGTATCCACGCGCGGGCAACTCGTTGAGGGTAAGCACCAGGTCATCTCGGTGAGGCCCAGCGAGTGTGATTCCGCGATCGAGTTCGGCACGGCGCACCCGAACCAGTGCCGCACGGAACGCTTCGGCCGTTTCTTCCGCCGTCAGGCGGTCGCGACGCAGACCGTCGAGCGCAATTTCCGCGTCGGCGTCGTCTGCACTGGATGACAGGATGCTGAGCTGTCGCGCGAGCGATGCCTCGTGATCGCGCCCCGCAATCGCGGCGTAGGCCAGTTCAACTTCCGGTGCGAGTTCGTCGACGAGGTCCGCGCGGGCCTCAATGATCTCGGCGCCGAAGGCGACGAGCCGCTCATCCCAAATCTCGAGGGTGCCTGGCTCGCCACGAGTACCGGATGCCCGTGCGGACTTGAGTAGGCTGTTTCGCTGTCGGAGCACCCGGTCGTAATCCGCGAGCACCCCGCTCATCCGTGGAGTACGGAGCACGAGCAACTCGTCCATGAACCGTCGACGGCCCGACGGTTCACCACGTACGAGCGCAAGGTCCTCTGGGGCAAAGAGCACGCTCGAGAAGTATCGGGGCAATTCCCTGGTCTTGATCGCGGAACGATTGACTTGGGCTCGGTTCGCACCAACCCGGTTTATCTGCACTTCCGCCAGCACTGACTGCTCGCCGTGGATGAGCCGGGCACGCACGATTGCGGAGTCGCTCCCGGACCGAATCATGGCGTGCTCGGTCGACACTCGGTGCGATCCCAGAGTGCTGAGGTAACCGAGGGCCTCGACCAGGTTGGTCTTGCCCTGGCCGTTGCTGCCCACGAAGAGGTTGGGCCCCGGGGAGAGGTCCAACTCGGCGGACTCGTAGTTACGAAAATCCGTAAGGCTCAGGTGCGCGACTCTCACATCAGGACTTGTTCGGACCCTATGGTTTCTTGTAAACCGCGTGGCCACCGAACTGGTTGCGCAGCGCCGCGACGGCCTTCATCGACGGGGATTGGTCGCCTTGGCGCGACACAAATCGCGCGAAAATCGCCGCGCTGATCGTCGGAACCGGTACTGCGTTGTTTAGCGCTTCTTGCACGGTCCAGCGCCCCTCACCGGAGTCGTCGACGTATCCCTCGATGTCGGCGAACTTCGGATCTTCTTCGAGAGCCTTCACTAGCAACTCGAGCAACCAGGAGCGCACGACTGTGCCGCGCTCCCACGCCTTGAAAGTACCGGTGACATCTTTGATGAGATCGGGGCGTGAGCTCAGAAGCTCGTACCCCTCACCCCACGCCTGCATGATGGCGTACTCGATTCCGTTGTGCACCATCTTTGCGTAGTGGCCCGAACCGACTTCACCAACGTGAACGAATCCCTCCGCTCGTGGACCCTTGGGTCGTAGTGCGTCGAAGACCGGCATTACGCGCTTCACGTCCGCATCGTCACCGCCACACATCAGGCCGTAGCCGTTCTCGAGACCCCAGATTCCACCCGAGACTCCGCAATCGATGAACTTGATCTTCATCTTCGCGAGGAACTCCGCGTGCAGCGCGTCCTCAGTGAACTTGGAATTGCCGCCATCGATCACCAAGTCGCCTTCATCGAGAACCTTGGACAGATCGGTAATTACGTCATCGGTGATTTTGCCCGACGGAACCATCACCCAGACAACGCGAGGAGTAGGCAGGGCTTTTGCCAGGTCCGCCAGGCTCTTCACGTCTGTGACGGCCGGGTTCGGATCGTACCCGGTTACCTCGACACCACCTTTGCGTAGTCTCTCGCGCATGTTGTTACCCATTTTGCCGAGACCGATAAGACCGATGTGCATGGTGATTCCTCTTGGGTGATTCAGCGCCGTCAGTTCAGCGCCGTTCGATTGACGCGACGAATTAGCGCAGCAGCAGGTTTGGCTGCAGCAGGTACTTGTAGTTGTCCGCGCCGGCCTGGTCTTTGGACGACTGGCTGGTCATGAGTACCGGACCCGGCTTATTCGGGTTGTCGGTCTTAGTGAAAGAAATTCGGACGAATTCGGAATGCACGGCGCCTAGGCCGTCGAGTAGGAACTGCGGCTTGAGCGACACAACGGTGTCGCCACCCGTCAGAAATGCATCGATGGTTTCGGATGCTTGTGCCTGCTCAGAACCGATCGCCTCAAGGGTCAGTCCGTCCACGGAGAACGAAAATCGCAGCGCGGCTTCGCGCTCAAGTACGAGCGAGACACGACGGGTGGCCTCGATGAGCTCCGCGGTGTTGATGACCGCGTAGTTGTCGACGGTTTCGGGAAAGAGTCTCTTGACCGGCGGGAAGTTTCCCTTGATAAGTAGCGAGGTAACGGTGCGCTTGTCAGCTTGAAAGGCGATTAGTTCACGGTCGTCAGTGCTGGTGATCGCAATTGAGATCGTGCCACTGTGCCCGAAGGTCTTACCGATCTCCGTGAGCGTGCGCGCGGGGACCAGTGCGGTAACCGAGTCTTCGATTGAATCGCCCGCAGTCCATTCGATTTCGCGCACAGCCACGCGGTAACGATCGGTTGCGACGAGCGAAAGGCTCGTCTTTGAGACCTCGAGCTGGACCCCGGTGATTACCGGTGTTACGTCGTCCCGCGAGGCAGCAACTGCGACCTGGGCCACAGCGTTGGCAAATGCTTCGGCCGGCAGGGAGCCCGAGCTCTCCGATATCTGAGGAAGTGTCGGGTACTCCTCCACGGGCATGCTCAGAAGCGTGAAATGCGCGGAACCACAGGAGACGGTAATTCTTGACTCCTCGGTGCTAAAGACAACCGGTGCGTTCGGCAGCCGGCTGGCGATCTCGGCCAGGAGACGGCCAGAGACGAGCACTCGCCCGGATTCTTCTATTTCGGCCGCAACCTCGGTCTGTGCCGAAACCTCATAGTCAAACGAAGACAACGTGAGCACGCTGTCAGTCGCCTCGAGTAGAACCCCGCTCAGGATCGGCAGGGTGGTGCGCTGAGGGAGAAGCTTCACGGCGAATGACACTGCCTCGCTGAAGACGTCTCTGTTGACCTGAAATTTCACGGGTGCACCCCTTACGCTGCCTACCGGATCGTACGGCAGATTAATACTGGCACGGCTGGGAGCTGCGCCGACCAAAGGTTGTCTTCTTAGATAGTGATTCATTAAAGAGGTTAAAATTCATAACCGCTGTGGAAAGTGTTGGTAACTTCTGCCGAACGGTGCCGGTGCTGGGAACTACACCGGTGGAAGTTGTTGGCGAAGTGGGGAAACTCGCTGGGTAGTTCTGGACTATCGAGACCGCAGCCCTAACGAATTCCACAGAATGAGTTCAGTGATCAACAACCACGACCGGCGAGTTGTGCAGGTTGTGCACAGGTTATCCACACTGTGGGAACTCTCGCGTTATTGAGAAATTCAAAGCTTGCTGTAGCGATGGTTCTGTTTGATCCTGCTGGTGAGTTCAGTGACCTGGTTATAGATCGACCTGCGCTCTTTCATTAGTTCGGTGATCTTCTTGTTCGCGTACATGACCGTGGTGTGGTCGCGGTTGCCGAATAATTGACCGATCTTGGGCAAGGAGAGGTTCGTCATCTCGCGGCACAGGTACATCGCAATTTGACGAGCAGTCGCGACGGCCTGGGAGCGTGAGGACCCATAAAGGTCGTCAACGCTCAGCTTGAAGTAGTCCGCGGTGTGATTGATGATGTCGACCGGCGCGATGACGTTGTCTTCATCGAGAGTGATGAGATCCTTCAAGACGGTCTGAACCAGGGCCATGTCGACCGGGGTGCGATTGAGGTTGGCGAACGCAGTAACGCGGATGAGAGTTCCCTCGAGCTCACGGATGTTCGACGACACCTTCGATGCCATGTATTCGAGGATGTCGTTGCCGACCTGAAGCTTCTCGTTCTGTGCTTTCTTGCGAAGAATAGCGATGCGGGTTTCCAGGTCGGGCGCCTGAACGTCTGTGATGAGGCCCCACTCGAAGCGGCTGCGCATGCGGTCCTCGAAACCGGTGAGGTGCTTCGGCGGCAGGTCGCTGGTGATGACCACCTGCTTGTTGTGGTCATGCAGCGTATTGAAGGTGTGGAAGAACGCCTCCTGGGTGGAGTCCTTGCCCTGCAGAAACTGAATGTCGTCGATCAGCAGAATGTCGATCTCTCGATAGCGAGACTGAAAGACGGATGCTCTGTTGTTTGCGATCGAATTGATGAAGTCATTAGTGAACTCCTCGGAGCTCACGTAGCGAACGCGGATTCCCGGGTACAGGCTGATGGCGTAGTGGCCGATCGCGTGCAGGAGGTGGGTCTTACCGAGACCGGACTCGCCATAGATGAACAGTGGGTTGTAGGCCTTGGCGGGTGCCTCGGCGACTGCAACCGCTGCCGCGTGCGCGAAGCGGTTGGAGGCGCCGATGACAAAGTTATCGAAGCTGTACTTGGGGTTCAGGCGACTGTCGGACTTGCGACTGCCGGCGCTCTGGTCGATCGACGATGACACGACGGTCGTTTCGATGTACGACTGTTCATCCGCGGCATCGGTTCGCTCGAGGGGGTCTGGCTGGATTTCGGGATTGACGACGATTGCGAATGTGGCGACCTCGAAGGCATCGTCGAGCGTGGAAATCGCACTGAGGAGGGGCAACCGAATCCGCTGCTCGAGCATCCCGCGCGTGAGCTCATTCGGAACTTCGAGGTAGAGGGTGCCGGCCATGACGCCCTTCGGTTCAACCAGGCTGATGAAGCCGTGAAGCTGAGGGGTGATGCGATCGTCGCTCGACAACTGTGAGAGAAGGGAACTCCAGATGTCCTGAGTGGATTCCGCTGCCTCTGCCATTTATCCGGGACCAATCTGAAGGAATACACCTCCTCGGGTTGGGAAATGTATTCACAGGTTTGTGCACCGGCAAAAACCGGTACAACTCGACGTTTTCGCCGCTTCTGGCCGAGCAGAAGGGCTGACCCTCACCTTAGTTGTCCACAGGGTGTCGATACCAAATGAAAATAGAAGGCTGTGGATAATAGGTCGTTTGGTCGAACTGGTTTGACCAGACCGGTTAAAGCCCGTATTTTTAACCAGTTGACTTCTGGCCGTCTGGCCACCTACTTCTTACCGGCGCTGTTGTTGTTACATGCATAGCTGGACATTGGAGACATAGCTATGAGCAAGAGAACATTTCAGCCCAACAATCGGCGTCGTGCGAAGGTCCACGGATTCCGTCTCCGTATGCGTACCCGCGCCGGCCGGTCAATCCTTGCTGCCCGTCGGCGCAAGGGTCGCACCGAGCTGTCCGCCTAGTTCCGCTTCCTAACCAGGACTGCGTCGTTCCGTCGTGCTCAAGCGGGCCAATCGGGTTGTGAGAGCGGACGACTTTCGCACCACGGTGCGCAAGGGTCGACGCGTCGGTACCCCGCACGCGCTCCTCTACATCGCGCGTACCGACAGCGGTGACCCCACACGTATCGGGTTCATCGTGGCTAAGACCGTGGGCAACGCCGTCACCCGCAACCTGGTTACCCGCCGGTTGCGATCGATCGGGCACGACGTGGTGCTCGCCCAGCCGACCGGAACCGACCTCATTATCCGTGCGCTGCCAGGTTCTCCGGGGGTTACCTGGACTACCCTTCAGAGTGAAATTCTCGCGGGGCTTGAACGGAGCGCTGGATAAGTGACCCAGGGATCGGCAATTGAGAAGGCCGCCACCTTCCTGTTACTCCTGCCTCGCAA
>JADGOT010000080.1 GCA_017882805.1 Glaciihabitans sp.
CCGCCGACGAACCCGGTCCCGCCGGTGATTGCGATGCGCACGCTTGACTCCTGCCATGAGATGGATGCTTGCGATAGACAGTATTGCGCATTTTTTGAACATGTTCAATAATTGATTCACGGGAGCAACTGGCAAGGAGGCACACGGATGGCCAAGAGCGATGACACTCGGGCGAAAATCACCGAGACCGCGATCGACTCGTTTCGCGAACGAGGCTACGACCAAACGACAATCCGACTCATCGCAGACGAGGCCGGTATCTCGGTCGGCAATGCCTATTACTACTTCCCCACCAAGAACCATCTGGTTCAGGAGTTGTACCTGCGTGTGCAGCGGGACCATCTCGAGCGGGCACGCGAAGAGTTCGGTTCATCCAAAGACATTGCGAAACGGCTCGAAGCCGCCTTCCTCAGCGGTCTGGATGCGACGGGTCCGTATCACGACTCCGCTCCCGGCTTCCTTTCCGCGGCCATCGCACCAACCTCGGCCGTGAGCCCATTCGGCGCTGACGCAGCCGAGCCGCGGGCGATGGCTATCCAGGTCTTCCAAGAGGTCGTCGACGGCTGCACAAATGCGATCCCTGCGGAACTCAAACGACAACTACCCGAGCTGCTGTGGCTCGCCTACATGGGGCTCACTCTGTTTTGGGTTTACGACAACTCCGATAGGCAAGCGAAGAGTCGCGCGCTCGCGCGCGGAGCGTCAAAACTGTTCGGCACGGTGCTTCCGCTCGCGCGACTCCCATTTGCTCGCGGCCCCCTCAATCAAATGCTGGACCTCATCCGATCAGCCCGCGCATAACCTCGGCGTCGTCCGCTCGGGTAGGTCAGCCGCAGACCACGCCGGAACCCCTCGAGGGTCTACCGGCCGGCCGTGCGTGGGTGCGCGGTGAACCTTGCGCACCTGCCGGCTGTACAAAAAGGTCAAGCCGCCTCATACCTCCCGAATGATATGAAGCGGCTTGAAGCTTGCGTTCCGATGTGCTTCCCCCGAATGCACATCCAGCCTCCCCTACGACTGTGAACGCTTGCTTTGTTTGAAGTGTGCTCGTGCGACTGCCGTCTGGCAACTCTCGCCCGTCGTGCGCGTTCGCAATACGAACACCCGGTACGTCTACCCGTCAAATGTTCGCTTCCCGAACAGTTTTGTTGACCCTTCTTTGACCTCACAGCAGGACAGCAGAGAAGCTCAGCACGGGGGTACAAATCATGGGCGTATCAAAATTCTTCGGGGTTCACGGCGCCCAGGGCGGGGGGCACCACGGGCTCGCCGTTCTGGGGACGCATCGGTTCTGGCTGTCGACAATTACGGTCGTTTCTGCGCTCGTTTGGGTGGGGGCGGCGGTGCCAACCGGCCACCCCATAACTTCTTCCGCCGTGGCACCTGACACTGTCGATCGCGCGGCTATCGATCGCGCGGTGGCCGCGGACCTGCACGACGAATCCGCTCTTAATACTCAGCTCACTGCGGCAAGCGCGCTCTATACGAAGAGCGCCGGCCAGGTCGCTGACGAGACCACGCGTGCCTCTCTGCAGTCGGCGGTTGCCGCAACCAACGGGATGCGAGGAAAAGTATCCACGACCACATTCCTGCAGGAACTGTCGCAAACTGTCATGCCCACGACCGTTGCCGGCTATGTAAGCCAGGCAACCAGTTCGCTCGGCGTCGCCATCGCCGCAGTTCAGGAGTCGGAGCAGAAGCTTGCCGCGCAGAAGGCCGCGGCCGCAGCGGCAGCAGCAGCCGCAGCACGTGCCGCAGCCGCCTCCGCGCGTGCACACTCGAGCTCGCGGACCGCACCGTCCGGTGCTCCAGGGACGGTCTACGTCTGGACGAGCGGCTTCCAAGTGCAGATCAATGCATGCCGGGGTGCCGTCGATGTCACGGCACAATATGGCGTACGCGCAATTGCGGAACACTGGAGCTGCGGCGGACGCTCGTTCCCGACGACCCCGGGTTCGACGGTTACCGTCACTGGGTTGGACGCGGGAACATACAGGGTGCTCGGCGTCGTCGCCGTGCTGAACGTCAGCACCGCCACAACAGCTGATCTGCCTCGTGGATACCAGTTGCTGTTCCAGACCTGTCGCGGAGGCAACAGTTCGACCATGGAGTTCGTGGCCTTGGAGGCTGGTTAGCCGACGGGCTCCCGACGCGGGAGTCCCGCCGCCAGGTACGCGGCATCGATGACATCCATGTTCTTGACCGCGCCATCCAGGTCGGTCACGACGGGGGCGCCGCGCAGAAGCACATCGGCGAGCGCCCGCAGTTGGAAGTTGTAACTGGGCTCGGTCGTCGTCGTTTCGCTGCGGGTCTCGCCTCCCGCCTTAATCGTGAGCTTGTTTCCCCTCATCGGGATAAACGCATTCTCGACCTCGAGCTCGCCGTCCTCTCCAACGAATTTCGCGTAGACGTAGGACTCGGGAGATTGCATGGATGTGCGCACCAGCCCCGTAATTCCACCGGGAAATTCGAGCTCGATTCGCATGTCGCCGTCGACCTTTGGCTCTCCTTCGACCGCAACCGCGCTCGTCACCGTCGGTTCGAAGCCGACCACGGTTCGCAGTAGGTGCACCGGGTAGCAGCCGACATCCATCAGGGCTCCGCCCGCGAGCGGCCAACTCCAGCGAATGTCATCGTGCGGGCGACCCATGCCGCCGAAGCCGGCCTCGACGGACACGAGCTTTCCTAGTTCGCCCGACTGCACGATCTCGATGGTGCGCAGCGTGAGCGGGTGGTACCGGTAGTGGAAGGCCTCCATCACGATGCGATCGCTCGACGAGACCGCGGCCACAACAGCGCGCGCCTCCTCGGCATTCGCCGTAAACGGCTTCTCACACAGCACGTGCTTGCCCGCGGCGACCGCGGCGACCGTCCACACGCCGTGCAGACCGTTCGGGGTCGGGTTGTAGACGACATCGATGTTCGGATCGGCCAACAGCTCTTCGTAGCTGTCGTACACGGTCGGGATGCCGTGCTCGGTCGCATATTCGACCGCGCGATCCCGATTGCGAGCCGCAACGGCGACAATCTCGACCTCGTCATTTTCGCGAGCAGGGTTGATGAGTGCTTCGGGCGCGATGCCGGCGGCACCGAGAATCCCAATGCGAAGCGGCGATGTCGTCACTTGGCCAGCCGGTCTTCCATGCCCCAGGACTGGCCGTAGCCGCCATCGGCCTCAGCCAACGCCATCAGGTCGAGGAACGGCTTCGCGTCGAAAGCCTCGGGACCGAGAACACCCGAACCCTTCCACACGCCCTTCGACAGCAACTCGAGGGCGACTACCGGATTGAGGGCGGTCTGCCACACGACGCACTGGCTCTCGTACTCGGCCATCGTCCACTCGTTATCGCTCACGTGGTAGAGATACACCTCGCGCGGTTTTCCGTCGGTGCCGAGGCCGGTCACCCACAGTCCTGCGCAGGTCTTGCCGGTCATCCGCGGTCCGAGGGTCGCCGGGTCGGGCAAACCCGCGGCGACCACGTCGCGCGGCGCCACCATCACGGGGCCATTCGCCGACCGCACCCGAACAGGTTCCGTCTTGTCGAGGCCGAGCTGGTTGAGGGTCTTCAGGATGCCGATGAACTCGTCGCCGAGCCCGTACTTAAAGGTGACGCGCTTCGCATCCACCCAGCGCGGCATGAGCAGTACTTCTTCGTGCTCGACGTTGACGCACTCGACGGGACCAATGCCCTCCGGAAACTGGAACACCTCGGGCTCGCTGAATGGCGCAGTCGTGTACCAGCCCCGATCCTTCTCCCAGATCACGGGCGGGTTGAGGCACTCCTCGATCGTGGTCCAGATGCTGAAGGATGGCGCGAAAATCTCGTTGCCCGCCTCATCGCGCACAACAAGGTTGGCGCCGTCGCGAGTGCCCAGTTCGTCGATCTCGCTGAACAGGTGGTCTGCGGCGTAACGCGCGAACACGTCACTGAGGCCGGGTTCGACGCCCATCCCGACGAGTGCAAGACGGCCGGCCTTCTCCCAGTCGGGCGCCTGCTCGAACTGATCGTCACCGAGTTTGATGCCTGTTTCGGTGTGCGGGTTCGTCGGATTCGGCTCAGACAGGCTCATCGCCATGTCGAGGTAGTCGGCTCCGGCCGCGAGGGCACCCGCAAAGATCGTCGGCACGAACTTCGGCTCGACGGCGTTCATCACGTGGGTGGCGCCGTGCTCCTTTGCGACGGCGGCAACGTTGTCGGGGTCGGATGCGTCGATCTTCGCGGCAACGAATCGTCCATTCTGAGGACCATGTTTCGCCTCGATCCACGCAATGGTCTTTTCGGCACGTGATTGGTCGTAGTCACTTACGACGATCAGTTCAAAGAAGTCTCGACGAGCCGCAATTTTGGCAATGGCATCGCCGACGCCCCCAGCGCCAACCAACAGTATTTTCATGTCTCAAAGCTAGCGCTCGGGACGTTGCCGCCGCTTCAGTTTGTTGCGAGAACGGTGGCCATTGAGCGATCAGCCCCCGGGCGCGAACGAGGATGGATCCTCGAGCACCGATTCGAATGCGAGTTCGGCCGCGCCGATCATCAGTCGGTTGACTCCGAGCGCCGAGCGAACCACTGAGACCACTTCGCTCGACGCCGCGAGCGGTTGGCTCGTGAGCAGCGCATCCAGCTTGTCGGGTGCGACCGCGTACAGGGAGCCGAGAAAGCCGCCCAGGATGATTGTGCTGGGATTCAGGATGTTGACGGCATTGCGAAGCGCGACCGCGAGAAAGTCGAGCTGACGAAGAACCTCTGTGCGGATCTCGGCCGAATGGCCCGCGAGCAGAGCCGCCTCAAGCTCGTCACTGTCGACATCCGATAGACCGGTTAAGGCCACGAGGCGATCACGGCGAACTTCCGTCTCCAGGCACCCCACGGCGCCGCAGTGGCACCGCTCGCCGCTCGTCGACACGGCCGTGTGACCGAATTCGCCAGCGTAACCTTCGACGCCGGTTAGTGCTCGACCGCCGGAGATAATCCCGCCGCCTATGCCGCTGGCGCCACCGTTCAGATAGACGAGGTCTGTTACGCCCCGACCCGCGCCGAAGATGCTCTCCGCTCTGGTTCCCAGATTCGCATCGTTGGCCGCGAAGACCGGCAATCCCGTCACGGTTTCTAGCTCTGCCGCAAACGGCTCGTCGATCCAGTGCAAGTGGGGAGCCAGACGAACAACACCGTCCTTTGCCCGAACAAGTCCCGGGATTGCAGCGCCGATGCCGAGCACGGTGTGCCCTTCCGTGAACTCAGTTCTCAACTCGGCTACGAGCTCGGCCGTAGCGGCGACCGCCTGCGCGACCGTCGGGCTTTGCGGCAGCGGGCGACGGATGCGACGGAGCACGCTTGCCCCAAAGCCGACCACGCCGACCGTAATCGCATCAATCTCGGGGTTAACCGCAAACGCAATCGCCCGCGGACCCGGCAGCGCGAGGGGACTCGGTCGCCCGACCTGGTTGCTCGTATCCGGGTCTCCTTCGACGACCAGTTCCCGCTCGACCAACTCGCCAACCAGGGCGGCGATCGTCGAGCGATTGAGTCCTGTGCTCCGTGTCAGCTGGGAGCGCGGGACCCCACGCGACTGATGGACAATCCGAAGCACGAGCGACAAATTGTGTCGCCGAACGTCACTGTTGCCGCGGCCGTCCGCGCCCAACAGATGGTGGCCGGAGGAATTGCTCATTCTTGGCCCTCGGGGATTCGCCGCGTCTCGATCAGCTCCGCGAACCACAGCCCACTGTCCTTGATGGTGCGTTCCTGCGTGTCATA
>JADGOT010000081.1 GCA_017882805.1 Glaciihabitans sp.
AGCGCGGCAGCCTGCACGACCTGAAGCTGGAACAGTCGCCCGCTGAACACCAGCACCACCAGGAAGACCACAACCACGGTGAGCGTGAGTCGCACGCTCGCTCTTCTGGCTCTGTTCATTGACCTTTGTCCTAGTGCGTCACCGGGGATGGCAGGTCGCCGGAGTTCGACGGGTTCGCCTTCGCCGGCACGGTTTTACCCGTTGCGGCCGTCGACGATCCCTTGGTCGATTGTGAGTTGTCGGATGTCGAAACGGCCGCATTCGCGTCGCCGTGTCCTGCACCTGTGGATTTGATGAGAGGAATCGTTACGAGGAGGGAGTTGGGAACACTGTCTGTCGAGCCATCCCCAGACGTCCCCGGTGCGCTTGCTGCCCCCGCCGGCGCTGCGTTGCCGAGCACAGAACCGTCGGAGAGGCGAAGGAAGGCGGCTTGCGAGGAGTTGACCATGCCAAGAGCGAGCGCATTTGCCTGAAGATTCTGGCTCGAACCCAACGTGTCTAGTTTCTCGTTGAGTGAGGACGCGGTCCTCCCGAGATTCTGCTGCACAGACTGCAGGTCGGTGATTGTGTATGCACCACTCGAGAGCGCAATCGTGATGAGAAGCTGCACCAGGAAGATGGCGAACAGCACCCCGGTGGCACCAAGCGCGTATACGAGCTTGGGACGTGCACGTCTCTGTGCACTGGTCGTGACGATCTGGACACGTCGGGGCACAGGCACGAGCGCGATCTCGTCACGCGTGCGACGCACCGATGGTGCGTAGGCGAGGTTCGAGCTCATGCCGCGTCCCGCACTCTCTCGACGGCGCGCAGGCGCACGGGGGTCGCGCGAGGGTTGTCGTGTCGTTCCTGCTCGCTGGCCAGTTCGGCGCCGCGAACGAGAAGTCGTAGCTCGGGCCGATGTTCCGGTAGTTCCACGGGCAGCCCGCTCGGCGCCGTTGATGTCGAACCAGCGGCGAATGCCCGCTTCACGATGCGGTCTTCCAGCGACTGGTATGCGAGAACCACCATGCGTCCGCCCACGGCGAGAGCATCAATGCCGGCCGGAATCGCTCGCGCGAGAACGCCAAGCTCATCGTTGACCTCGATGCGAAGGGCCTGAAACACCCGCTTGGCAGGATGCCCGGCACGCCTGACTGCGGCGGGGGTAGCTGCGATCAGCAGTTCGACGAGTTGACCAGACCGCGAGAGGGGGGAGATCTCGCGAGCCTGGACGATCTTGCGCGCGTAGCGCGGGGCGAGTTTTTCCTCGCCGTATTCGAAGAAAATCCGGCGCAGGTCGTACTCGCTGTATTCGGCGAGGATTCGCTCCGCTGTCAGCTTGGACGCAGCGTCCATCCGCATGTCGAGCGGGGCATCCTGAGAGTACGAGAATCCGCGATCGACTCGGTCGAGCTGGAGTGACGAGACCCCGAGGTCGAACAGGATGCCGGTGGCTCGTGCAAACCCCTGCGCCTCAAGAGCATCCGGTACCGCGTCATAGACGGAATGAACGAGGCGCACCCGCGCGCCAAAGGGCGCAAGCCTCTCGCTCGCGAGCGCGAGCGCCTCGTCATCGCGATCGATGCCGACCAGAACTAGTTCGGGGAAACGGGTCAGGAACGCCTCCGCGTGACCGCCGAGCCCGAGGGTTGCATCCACGAGAACTGCACCCGGAGCAGCCAGCGCAGGCGCCAGGAGCTCGACCGTACGCTCGAGAAGCACAGGAGTATGTAGTGAAGTGTCGACCATGAGAAACGGGCAAGATCTGAATCGATCTGAAACCCCCAGAAGCTGATCCCCATCCATTCAGGCGAAACCGGGCATCGGGGAAGAGTGTCCGGGTTCGAGAACGGCTGAGGGTCGGCTACTGGGCGCTAGAAGAGCCCGGGGATCACCTCCTCAGTCCTGTTCGCGTACTTTGATTCGGCTTCGCCGTAGTAGGTGTTCCAGGCGTCTGTGTCCCAGATTTCGGCCCGGTTGCCCGCTCCGATGACAGTTAGCTCGCGATCGAGACCTGCGTATTCGCGAAGGATCACCGGCAGGGTGACGCGGTTCTGCTTGTCTGGCAGCTCCTGGATTGCGCCGGAGAGCAACCCGCGCTGGTAGTCCCTGGTGGCTTTGTCGGTGACTGGCCCCTGGCTGACCTTTTCGAGAACGCGCTCGAACTCGCGGGAGCTGTACACGTAAAGGCAGTGTTCCTGGCCCCTGGTGATGACGACGCCCGCGGCGAGCTCGTCCCTGAACTTGGCCGGCAGGATGATGCGGCCTTTTTCGTCGAGCTTCGGAGCATAGGTGCCAAGAAACATCAGGCACGCTCCCCTCAACGATCCGGCCAGAATTTCAGGTTGACCTCCACTTTACTCCACATTTCTCCACAAAATGAAGAAAAATACCCAAATCGAATGCCCCCCTTTCGAGGCAAGGCTGAAATCTCGGACGTTTTGGGGGTGGATGGAGGTGGAGGGGATTTCACGAATATCGGCTCAAACGTGGCGCGATAGCAACAAAAAAGGGCCGATCCGAGTGGATCAGCCCTTTTAGAAGTTAGTGGAGGGGTTTATTCGTCGTGCTCGTCCGTACGGTTTTCCCACTGATCGTTGCCATTTTGACGAAACGACCCGCCGGTTCCGCTGGAGGTATCTGCTCCCGCATTCGATCCAGGACGAGCGGACGACGTACCGCGGGGAGGCGTGAGCGCAATGAGCACTCCCGCAAACATGAGGATGAAGCCGAGCACTCCGACAATCGGCAGTCGAACACCCACGCCAGCGATCAAAGTCGCGACGCCGACGACACCAATCAATACCCCGGTGACGATCGTCGTATATGTGGGGCGGCCATGCCGACCCGCTGCACCAGCGACAAAATCGGCGTCGTTATGGTAGAGACTGCGCTCCATTTCTTCAAGGAGCCGCTGCTCCTGCTCGGAAAGTGGCATTCTATTTACCTCACGCTGCATCGGTGACGTACTACAACTATTTGCTCAATAGTATCCCCGCCCGCCTAGCTAGGCTAGGAGTGTGCCTGTGAGTACCCGGTTAGTCGACCTCATCGGCGCGACGCTCGACGACTTTCTGGCCGACCGTGGGCCCGCCGTTTCTGCGATTGCCACCGAACTCAGCCCCTTTGTCGAGTACTCCAGCGCCCTGCTCCGCGGAGGCAAACGATTCCGCGCACTCTTTTGCTATTGGGGTTGGAACGCCGTTGGTGCGGGTCGGGATGGATTCGACCCGCTCGAGACCCTCGAGCCACCCCGCGACCTCGCGAGCGTAGTGGATGTTGCGGCCGGCCTGGAGATATTCCACGCCGCTGCACTCGTGCACGACGACATCATGGACAACTCCGATACGCGGCGAGGGATGCCCGCGGCACACAAACGCTTTGCAACGCTGCACGTCGACAACGGCTGGACCGGGTCAGCGGCTGGCTTCGGGGGCTCGGGCGGGCTGCTCCTGGGCGACCTTCTACTCGGCTGGAGCGACGAGCTCATCGAGCGAGGACTCGCGTTGCTCGATTCGCGCAAAGCGGCAAACGCCGCACGCGCCGAGTTCAATCGAATGCGCACCGAGGTCACGGCGGGTCAGTATCTTGACATCCTCGAGGAGCGGTCATGGCGAAGCTCCCCCGAGAGCGAACAGCTCGCTCGGGCGCATCGCGTTCTTGTCTACAAGTCGGCCAAATACAGTGTCGAGGCGCCCCTCGCAATCGGTGCTTCGATGGGTGGTGGTAGCGACGAGCAGCTGGCAGCGCTTCGCGCATTCGGACTCCCGCTCGGAATCGCCTACCAACTCCGTGACGACATTCTCGGGGTTTTTGGCGATCCGGATGTTACGGGCAAGCCCGCCGGAGACGATCTGCGCGAAGGCAAGCGCACCGTACTGATAGCAATCGCGCGGGCCGATCTGCCCGCAACCGCCGTGCGCCTGCTTGACGAACTCCTGGGCGATCCCAGTCTGGACGGCGAACAGATCCGAATGCTACAACGCACGCTCCTCGACGCGGGCAGCGTCGAGAAAGTCGAGCGCATGATTGCGCACAACGTCGAGCTAGCGCGGGCGGCCCTCGACGGGGCACCCCTCGATCGTGCTGCCCTACTGCAGTTGGGTCATCTCGCGGACACGGTCATCAACCGAAGGTCCTGACCCGCAATTGGCACATAAATTCAGAAGCCGAGCGCCTGGGCGACGCGACGAACCTCCGCCTTGCGACCAGCCTTAAGCGCATCCACGGGGCTGACACCGAGACTGTCTTCCGGAGTGAGCAGCCAGTGCATCGCTTCGTCGTCGTTGAAGCCACTGTCTCCGAGAACCACAAGCGTGCCTTTGAGTTCTCCCATCGGCTCGCTACCCACAATGAAGTCGGCCGGTACGCGCCACACCCCGTCAACCCGCGAAGCAAGAAGAGCACGGTCCTCGATCAGTCGCCGCACCTGACTGACTTTGAGGCCGAGCAACTCCGTTAGTTCAGGAATCGTCAGCCACTGCACGTCAGGGAGATCAGCCACGCCTTAATCCTTTCACGCACACTCCCGCAAGCTCCGCATTTCCCAGACTGTTTCCGCGATTGTTTACTTTAGTCACACAAGCAACAGTGATTGACACCAGTGCGATTCTGTGTCACGTTTGATCTCTGGGCAGCAGGGGGTGTTGCCGGTATCGGGACCCTGTTTATCGGGTTCTTTTCTAGAACGGGAAGTTCATGTCGGAGTTTTTGGACCGCGAGCACCCGTCGACCTCGCCTTTTATCGGCCTGCGGCCATCGCGCCTCCCCGCGCCGACTGGTACCGGTAACGCGCGCCACCTCGAACGCACAGAGCCTGCCCGAGCAGGCCGCACCCTCATGGCGACTATGCCTGTGCTTCTGGTCGGCTCTCTTGCGATCAGCAGCCTCGGGCTCGCACCGGTACCCACGCCCGCGAAGGCAGATCATCGACACAGGGTCAATGCCACCCACCCGGCGTCAGCTCGGGCATCCATCGACTCCGTGACGGTTGACAACTCCGTGCCGGTCGACGACTCAGCGACCCCGGGCGAGGTCACTACCGCCGCCGTCGCTCCTGCGACCTACACCGTTCGTACCGGTGACACGGTGAGCGCGATCGCTGGCCGATACGGGATCTCGACCGCGGCCGTTCTCGCACTCAATGGACTCGGCTGGAAGTCGCTGATCTTCCCCGGCCAGGTACTCCAACTCTCCAAGTTGGTTTCGACTCCACCAGTTTCTAGCCCGCAGACCGTGAGTACGACCCCGGTCCAGCCGGTGTCCTCCGTCGTCTCGCAGCCACCTGCACCGATTGTGACCACACCTGCCCCCGCCACGGTACCGGTCGCGAGCGCTCCCGCGCCGACAACGCCGCCCGCCAAGACCAGCAACGGGAGTTATGTAATCCAACGCGGCGACACCATCACCGCGATCGCAAAGAAGTTCGGAGTTACCGTAACCGCGGTACTCGCGGCCAACAACCTCAGTGGGTCGAGCATTATCTACGCCGGCCGCACGCTCGTGATCCCGGGCATCCAGATCGCGCTCGTCGGCTCGGTCACCGTGCCGTTGAGTCCGAGCATGCAGGCCAACGCGCAAACCATCATCTCCGTTGGCCGTTCGCTCGGCGTCCCCGACTACGGAATCGTTGTCGCGCTTGCCGCCGCCGCCCAGGAATCAGACCTGCAGAACCTCAGCTACGGTGATCGGGACTCGGTCGGGCTGTTTCAGCAGCGCCCAAGTGCGGGGTGGGGCACGGTCTCTCAATTAGAGACCGCAAGCTACGCCGCCCGCCTCTTCTACGGCGGGCCGAGCAACCCCAACAGGGGAAAGACGCGCGGCCTTCTCGATATCGCGGGCTGGCAGTCGATGACCGTGACCCAGGCCGCCCAGGCCGTGCAGATCTCCGGCTCGCCGAACGCCTACGCCAAGTGGGAGGCGTCCGCGCGGTTCTGGCTCGCCGAGCTGAGCTAGCGCGTACCCTTCGCCCGCTGGTTCGACCGTGTGGAATGGCTCGTAGCGCCGTGTTCAGCAGGCTGCGTCGCGGTCTCGAACCTACAATCAAACGGTGACTGCAGGCTCAACGGACCAACTGATCGGGCGTCTTCTCGACGGCCGGTATCAGGTGCGTTCCCGCATCGCACGTGGCGGAATGGCGACCGTCTATCTGGCGACCGATCTACGCCTCGAGCGCAAGGTTGCCCTCAAGGTCATGCACGGTCATCTGTCGGATGATGAGAAGTTCCGGGACCGATTCATTCAGGAAGCGCGTTCCGCCGCGCGTCTCGCGCACCCCAACGTGGTCAATGTCTTCGACCAGGGTCAGGACAGCGACATGGCGTACCTGGTCATGGAGTACCTGCCGGGGATTACCCTGCGCGATCTGCTTCAGGAACACGGTCGCCTCACTACTGACCAAACCCTCGACATTCTCGAGGCCGTCCTCGCCGGGCTGTCCGCGGCGCACAAGGCGGGCATTGTGCACCGCGACCTCAAACCGGAGAACGTCCTGCTCGCCGACGATGGGCGCATCAAGATCGGCGACTTCGGTCTGGCCCGGGCTGCCAGTGCCAACACCGCAACGGGTGCCGCGCTGCTGGGAACGATCGCCTACCTCTCCCCCGAGCTTGTCACGCGTGGCATTGCCGACACGCGAAGTGATATCTACGCAGTCGGCATCATGACCTACGAGATGCTGACGGGCAAACAGCCCTTCGTGGGCGAACAGCCCATGCAGATCGCGTACCAGCATGCGAACGACACCGTGCCAGCCCCGAGCACCGAGAATCCGCGCGTTCCCGCTGAACTCGACGAGCTGGTGCTCTGGTCGACGGCCAGGGAACCTGACGAACGCCCGCGTGACGCGCGCGCGCTGCTCAACGAGGTGCTCGCGGTGCGGGCGAAGCTCGATGCCGAAGCCGGGCCGGCGGCAACTTCGATTCAGCGCACCGTCGTGATGCCTGAGGCGGCGGTTCCGCTCGCCGCAGGCGACGCGTCCGAGACCCAGGTGCTCGATCCGGTTCGTCGCCGGGCCGCTCCCCCGGTCTCGTCCGCCGTGGATGACCTGGCTAAACGCTCACGCAAGCGCCGCGGGCGCGGCTGGTGGATCGCTGCGCTCATCATCGTTCTCGTTGCTGCGGCGGGAGGCACGGGTTGGTATTACGGGATCGGGCCCGGCGCGCACGCCTCCGTACCGAATGTTGCGGGTGACACGGTTCCGGCCGCAAGTGCCGCTTTGACGGCTGCGGGCCTCGAGCCACGGGCGACGACGATTTCGCGCAACGATCCGGATGTCGCGGCAAACGCCGTCTCCGGCACAAGCCCTGCGGTCGGCTCGACAGTGGCGAAAGGCGCGAAAGTCACGATAATTCTGTCCACCGGTCCCGCACTGATCAAGATTCCACCGCTCACCGGACTCACTGAGTCGCAAGCAAAGAGCGCAGTCAAGACCGCGCACTTTCTCGTAGGCAGCCCGACGATCCGACAGTTCGACGCCAAGATCGATAAGGGAACCGTTCTGGACTACCTGGGCAGCGACGGTAAGAGTCTGCTCACCCAGACCACCTACAGCGAGAAGCGGCCGATAACGCTAGTGATATCGGCCGGGCCACTCCCCAACGTCAGCGGCCTCACCGTGGACGCCGCGGTAAAGCTCCTGAAGACGGCCGGCCTGAACGCGGTTGCGGGCAGTGCAGCCTACGACCCGGTCGTGCCACAGGGTGATGTGGTGTCGATCGACCCGCAGACCAATTCAGCTGGTGTGTCGCGGTTGTTCCGAGTCGGCGACCCAACGCAGGTTCTGCTCATCACCTCTCGCGGGCCGGAAATGATCCTGGTTCCCAACGTCGTCGGGTTGAAATGGAATAAGGCCAAGCCAATTCTCGCGGCCGCCGGGTTTGCCCTCGATTACGACCACGCCGCCGACGGCATCGCGGCATCTTTCGCCACCGTCGCCACCGAGACGCCCAAGGGTGGCACCTCACAGCCAAAGGGCTCGACCATCAAGATCACGTTCGGCTAGCTAGAGGTCGACCCTCTCGAACGCGCTGAGCTCCTCGGCAACAAGGAACGCCAGCTCGAGCGACTGCATGTGGTTCAGGCGCGGGTCACACAACGACTCATAGCGCATCGCCAGGTCAGCTTCGTCGATCTGCTCAGATCCACCCAGGCATTCGGTGACGTCGTCGCCGGTGAGCTCGATGTGGATGCCGCCAGGGTACGTGCCCACGGCGTGGTGCGCCTCGAAGAAGCCCTGGACCTCGTTCACGATGTCGTCGAAACGTCGCGTCTTGTAGCCCGTAGGCGTTGTCATCCCGTTGCCATGCATCGGATCACTGATCCAGAGCGGGTTCGCATCCATGCCTTTGATTGCCTCGAGCAGCGGTGGGAGCGAATCCCGAACCTTGCCGGCGCCCATGCGTGCGACAAAGGTCAGGCGCCCGGGCTCGCGGTTCGGATCGAGCTTGTCGATCAGCTTCTCCATGTCAGAGACCGTCGTGCTCGGGCCGAGCTTGACACCGATCGGATTGCGGATGCGACTGAAGTAGTCGACATGCGCGCCCTCAAGAGCGCGAGTGCGCTCACCGATCCAGACAAAGTGCGCAGAGGTATTTACAGGTGTTCCGTTGCGCGAGTCGATGCGGGTCATAGGACGCTCGTAATCCATGAGCAGTCCCTCGTGGCTCGAGTAGAACTCGACCCGCTTGAGTTCATCGAAATCTGCACCCGCGGCCAGCATGAAGCGGATGGCTTTGTCGATCTCGTTCGCCAACTTCTCGTACCGGTGGTTGGCCGGGTTCGAGGCGAAGCCACGGTTCCAGCTGTGCACCTGGCGAAGGTCCGCGAATCCACCCTGCGTGAACGCACGAATGAGATTAAGGGTGGAAGCGGCGGTGTGGTAGCCCTGCACGAGTCGACGCGGATCGGCCTGGCGGGACTCGGGGGTGAAATCGTAGCCGTTCACGATGTCGCCCCGGTATGCCGGCAACGTGACATCGCCGCGAGTCTCGGTGTCGCTCGAGCGGGGCTTGGCGAACTGACCGGCCATGCGCCCCATCTTGACGATGGGCATCGAGGCGCCGTAAGTCAGGACGACCGCCATCTGCAGGATTGTCTTCACCCGGTTGCGAATCGCCTCGGCCGTGGCACCAGCGAACGTCTCGGCGCAGTCGCCGCCCTGGAGAAGGAACGCCTCACCGCGCGCCGCCTTCGCGAGCTGCGCTCTCAGGATGTCGACCTCACCGGCAAAGATCAGCGGAGGCAGCCCGGCAATCTCGGCGCTAGCTTCGGCAACCGCATCCGGGTCCGGCCACGCCGGCTGCTGGCTGATGGGAAGCGTCCGCCAATAGTCGAGTCCAGCCAATACTTCAGGATCGGCGAGAACGACGGTTTCGGACGGGTCAACCACTTCAAGTTCCTTGCAGTCAGAGTCGGTTTTGAGCCTGTTCGGCTCAGCCCATCAGCCTACTTGCTACCGGCCTTTTCCTTGACCGACGAAGCGTAGACGTCGACGTACTCCTGGCCACTCAACTTGCCGAGCTCATACATAATCTCGTCGGTGATTGAACGGAGTACGAAGCGGTCGCCCTCGAGTCCGTGGAATCGCGAAAAGTCGAGTGGCTCGCCGAAGACGATGCCGATGCGCTTGACCTTCGGAATCGTGCTCCCGGTAGGCATGACCTGGTCGGTGTCGACCATAGCGACGGGAATGACGGGAACGCCGGACTCGAGAATCATTCGCGCGACGCCTGTGCGACCGCGGTACATCCGGCCGTCGGGGCTCCGCGTTCCCTCCGGGTAGATTCCCAACTGCTCGCCCTTGGCAAGAACGGCGAGCCCGGTATTGAGGGATGCCTCGGACGCTTTTCCGCCGGAACGATCGATGGGGAGCATGCCGGTTCCGTTGAAGAAGGTCTTCGTAAAGAACCCCTTGATGCCCTTGCCCCGGAAATAGTCGCTCTTAGCCAAAAAGTAGATGGGGCGATCGAGGACGATCGGCAAAAACACCGAGTCGATGAACGACAAGTGGTTTCCCGCGAAGATAACCCCGCCCGACTTGGGGATGTTCTCTTTTCCGATCACCCACGGACGAAACACCGTCAGCAAAAGCGGTCCCACAAACAAATTTTTGAGTAGCCAGTACAGCATCCCGAATGCCTCCCAGACCTCTCAGCGTACTGCGGGTGAGCCTAGCCGTGAAGCGCGGCGGCGCACCAAACTAGCGCTGGGCGTGGATTCTGGCGAGGTCGGCTGCGCCCACTACGCCGGCATTGTTGACAAGCTCGGCTATCGCGAACTTGGGCTCCGGATGAAATCCGCGCGCAGGCAGATGCGCGAGAAATGATTCCCGGATGGGGTCAAGCAGCACATCGCCCGCCATCGCGACTCCGCCGCCGAAGACAAAGACCTGCGGATCAAGTACTGCCGCAAGGCTTGCGCAGGCCGCACCGAGCCATCCGCCCAGTTCGCGCAGAGCCTGAAGAGCGCCGGGATCGCCAGCCGCAATGAGTTCGCCGACCTGGTCGCCCGTGAGCTCCCCGTTTACCCGACGGGCATCCGCGAGTGCGAGTCCGATGCCGCCGACGTCAGCGATCGCGTTTGCCATTCGGAGCAGAGCACGACCCGAACCATATTGTTCGATGCAGCCACGGGCGCCGCAACCACAAGGAAGGCCGTCCGGAACAACCCGCAGGTGGCCAATCTCCGCTCCTGCCCCGAACCCGCCGCGAAATAGTCGATCCTGGGTCACCACGGCGCCACCGACGCCTGTGCCGAGAGTGAGCATGGTCATGTCGCTGTACAGGCGGCCGGCGCCATAGCGGAACTCCGCCCATCCCGCCGCATTCGCATCGTTGTCGACGGTGATATCGATGTCGAGTTTGTCGAGCAAGCGCTGCCGGAGTGGCTCGTTGCGCCAGTTGATGTTCGGCGCGTAATACACGGTCGACTGTGCGGCGTCGATGAACCCTGCCGCCGCGACACCCGCAGCAATGACTTCGTGCCCCAGCGACAACCGACCGATCATCTCTACGACAGTGTCAACGATCGCCTCGGCGTCACCGGCCGGGGTGGGACGACGTTCCTCGAGTAGGATTTCGCCCTCGTCATCAACGAGCGCCCCCGCAATCTTGGTTCCGCCGATATCAATCCCGATGGCATGCACGAGACACAACACTACTGAAATGAGAGCGCTCTTTTGTGCTCCCGATAGCAACCGCGGGGGCGGTGGGGACCGAACCTGAATAGAGTTAGGTGGAGCAACACCCATCCGGTTTCGAGGGAGATACCGTGCAGCAAAGAGACACCCCCGCCGTAGTCAAGGCAAGCCCGGATTCGAATGTCACCGATCTTCTGATCGACCGTGTGAAAGCCTCCCCAGACCTTCCGCTGTTCGCGACACCCGAGCCCGACGGTACGTGGAAGGATGTCACGGCCTCGGAGTTCCTCGACCAGGTGCGCACGCTCGCCAAGGGTTTCGTAGCCGCAGGCGTTCAGCCGGGCGACAAGATCGGACTCATCTGCCGAACCCGCTACGAGTGGACCCTCATCGACTTCGCCGTTTGGTTTGCCGGAGCGATTCTCGTTCCCGTCTACGACACCTCTTCTCCTCTTCAGATCCAATGGGACATGGAGGACTCGGGAGCAGTCGCGATCATCACCGAAACCGCCGAACACTTCGCGCGATTCGACGAGGTGCACGCCGACCTGCCACTCATCACCAAGACCTGGAAGCTCGATCTCGGCGACCTTGAGAAGCTCGTCGCCTCGGGAACCGAAATCACGGACAAGGAAATCGAGCGACGCCGCAACCTTGCCAAGGGTTCCGACATTGCGACCCTCATCTACACTGCGGGTACGACGGGCAAGCCCAAGGGCTGCATCCTGACCCACTCGAACTTCTTCGAGCTTTCTCGCAATGCGAAGGCTGCCCTCCCCGAGGTCGTCCACCCGGGCACGTGCACGGTGCTCTTCATCACCCTCGCGCATGTCTTCGCGCGGTTCATTGCCGTGATGTGCGTGGATGCGGGAGTGAAGGTCGGCCACCAGCCCGACACTTCGAAGCTTGTTCCCGCCATGGAGAGCTTTCGCCCAACCTTCCTGCTCGCCGTTCCGCGTGTCTTCGAGAAGGTATACAACTCGTCCGAGCAGAAGGCCGAAGCAGGTGGGCGCGGCAAGATCTTCCGCAAGGCGGCGAATGTCGCCATTGCCCACTCGAAGGCGCTCGACGCGGGCAAGGTTCCACTCGGTCTCGCGCTGCAGTTCGCGGTCTTCGATCGGCTCGTGCTCTCCAAGATTCGTGCAGCGCTCGGCGGTCGCGTTGAGTACGCGGTATCCGGTTCCGCTCCGCTCGGACTTCGCCTCGGCCACTTCTACCGCAGTCTCGGGGTGAGCATCCTCGAGGGGTACGGCCTGACCGAGACGACCGCACCGCTCACGGTAAACCTGCCGTCCAACTTCAAGATCGGCACCGTTGGACCGCCGCTCCCGGGAGTCTCGATTCGCATCGCCGACGATGGCGAGATCGAGGGCAAGGGTATCGATATCTTCGACGGCTACTGGAAGAACCCGAAAGCTACCACGGAGACGTTCAACGACGGCTGGTTCAAGACGGGCGACCTCGGGTCACTCGACGCAGATGGCTACCTGACTATCACCGGCCGCAAGAAAGAAATCATCGTCACCGCGGGTGGGAAGAATGTCTCGCCCGCCGCGCTCGAAGACCCGATTCGTGCAGATCCGATCATCGATCAGGTGATCGTCGTCGGTGAGCAGAAACCGTTCATTGCCGCACTCGTCAGCCTCGATCGCGAGATGCTTCCGGCCTGGCTGAAGAGCCAGGGTGAGCATGCGGACATGTCGCTAACGGAGGCGTCCACCAACGCGAAGGTTGTTGCCGAAGTTCAGCGCGCGGTCGACAGGGCCAACGCACATGTCTCGCGCGCCGAATCGATCCGCAAATTCCACATCCTCGACAGCGACCTGACCGAGAGCAGCGGACACCTGACGCCCAAGCTCAGCATCAAGCGGAACGTTATCCTGAAGGATTTCTCCGGCGTTATCGACGCCATGTACGCAGGCGCCAAGGAAGACGGTACGACAGAAGAGAAGCCGAAGACGGAAGCTGCCGCGAAGAAGTAGACGACCGCACCAGCTGGCGACGCAAGAATTTCGCCCTCACCGGTGGTCACCCCCTGAGAGCCTGGGAGCGCACGCCAACGAGCTATTGACTGTACGAGCGATTCACTTCCACCACGACGCCTGGCGGATGGCGCGCATGGCCTCACGCTTGGTTTCGGGTTCGAGTCCCTCGATATAGAGGTGCCCATCAAGGTGGTCGGTCTCGTGCTGCAACGCCTGCGCTAGAACACCTTCTCCGCTGAGTTCGATCGGTGTGCCGTCGAGATCGATGCCAGTCACGCGCGCGGACGGGAATCGTCGGCGTGGAAAGAAGAAACCGGGAACCGACAGGCAGCCCTCTTCGACCAGCTCCGGCTCCCCTGAAGTCTCGACGAGCACCGGGTTGATCACGTAACCGACGACGCCGTCAATGTTGTAGCTGAAGGCGCGCAGCCCGACGCCGATCTGATTGGCCGCGAGTCCCGCGCGCCCGGGAACCTGGACGGTCTCCAGCAGGTCATCGATGAGACCTTTTGCACGAGCATCGCCGGGCGCGATCGGATCGCAGGCTGATCGGAGAACGGGGTCACCAAACAGTCGGATTTGCCGTTCCGTCATCCGTTCAGGCTCCCCGGCGCACGGGGAGCCCGTCCATGACGAGGGCTGCCAGGTCACGCGACGAGCTCACCGTAAGCGGCCTCAGCTCGCTGTAATTCACGACAGAACCCGCCGCCAGATGCGGATCGTATGGCATGCGCACAACCGCACGCACTCGTGAATTGAAGTGCGCTTCGATCTCGCCCAGTTTGACCAGGTTGGTGGCGTGGGTCGCGGTATTGAGCGCTACGACTGCGTTGCGCGCAAGCTCTGGATAGCCATTCGACTCGAGCCAAGTCAGGGTCTCGGATGCGAGGCGAGCCTCGTCAACACTTCCGCCCGAGACGACAACGATTGCGTCGGCACGCTGGAGTGTCGCCCGCATGACGGAGTGCACGATGCCAGTACCACAGTCGGTAAGAACGACGGAGTAGTACTTTGCGGCCTGGTCGGCCACCACGTTGTAGTCAATCTCGTCGAACGCCTGAGCGAGCATCGGATCGGTGTCCGACGCGAGAATGTCGAGGCGCGTCTCGTCGCGCGAAATGAGCGTCTGGAAGTCGGTGAATCCGGTAATCGTGTCGGCGCGCGTGACAACGTCGCGAACGGTCGAACGCGTCTGCTTGTTGACCCGCTCAGCGAGGGTGCCGCGATCGGGGTTTGCGTCGATTGCGATAACGCGGTCATCGCGCACGTCGGCCATCGCCATCCCGAGCAGGGTTGTGATCGTCGTCTTACCGACACCACCCTTGCGGGTAAGAATTGGGATGAAACGAGTTCCGCCCTCGAACTGCTTGTTTATTCGCGCATCGAGAGCCTTGCGCTCGCGGACGCGCAGCGAGTCACCGATGTTGATGATGTGGAGCGAGCCCTTATAAAGCAACTCCGGCCAGAACCCCTCGGGAGCGGGCCGCCGCTTCTTTCGCTTGTCGATCAGTCGGTCTGCGGTAAGCATTGCTGCCGGTTCCGGGGTGCTGGAGGGTTCACCGCGCAGGCTCTCGCGTCGTGTGTACGCTGCGGGCTCGGGTTCTGGCAGCGGAACGACTTGCTGCACCACGGTTGGCTCTTCAGCAACCGGAGCAACCGTTGCTATCGCAGGGATCGCGACCGAGGTAGTGGTTGGTTCAACAACGCCGGGATCGACCGGGACGTCGTGGATCGCGACGGCGACCTCGTGGTCGGGAGCCTCATGCACGTGCGCGGGTAGATCGACGCTGAAGGTTACGGTTTCGGGCGGAGCCGATTGTGCAGTTCGCGGCGAAGCGACCCGCCGCGGAATTGTGCGAGTCGCACCCGCAACAGCGACGGACGGGGTTGGAGCGGCTTTTGCGATGGTCGAACCCTGTGAGTTCTTCTTCGGCGCGGACTGTGCCGATTCTGCTTTCTTGTCGTGTGATTTTTGCTGCGTCACCAAAAGTTACGATTCCCTTGTTCTCTGGACGACTAGCGAGTCTACCGCTGAGAACAAATCGAGGCCCGGGGTTGTACTCAGCCTATTTCCACGATTAAATCGCCGGCATCTACCTGCTGGGTCTTCGGGATGGCGACGCGACGCACGGTTCCACCGATCGGCGCAGTGATCGCGGCCTCCATCTTCATGGCCTCAATCGACGCGACGGCCTGGCCCGCTTCGACGGTGGCGCCCTCATCAACCTGAAGCGTCACCACGCCGGAGAACGGAGCTGCGACATGGCCCGGCTTCGACGGGTCGGCCTTTTCGGCAGCCTTGCTCTGTACTGTGACACCTCGGTCGCGCACGAAAACGGGCCGAAGCTGCCCGTTCATCGTGGTCATCACCGTGCGCATGCCTTTGTCATCGGCCTCGCCGATCGCCTCAAGCCCGACGAAGAGGCTGACGCCCTTGCTCATTTCGACGACGTGCTCAACACCCTGCTGTAGTCCGTATAGGTAGTCGATCGTGTCGACGACCGACAGGTCTCCGTACATTTCGCGGTTCTCTTCAAAGATCTTGGTTGGCCCAGCGAACAGGAGGCGGTTGAGCGTGCGACGCCGAGTGGCTGAATCTGCCTCGAGGTCGGATTTGTCTGAGGAACTCAACTCCTCGACACCGATCTTCACCGTGCGACCCTTGAGCACCTTGGTACGGAACGGCTCCGGCCATCCTCCCGGCAGGTCGCCGAGTTCACCGGCCATGAAGCCGATCACGGAATCGGGGATGTCGTATTTCTGCGGGTTCGCTTCGAAATCATCCGGGTCGGCGTCGGCCGCGGCAAGCGCGAGCGCCAAGTCACCGACGACCTTGGACGACGGGGTCACCTTGGGGGGACGGCCGAGAATGCGGCTTGCCGCAGCGTAGAGATTCTCGATCTTTTCGAAGTGATCGCCGAGACCAAGCGCGATCGCCTGCTGGCGAAGGTTCGACAGCTGGCCGCCCGGGATCTCGTGCTTGTAGACCCGACCGGTCGGCCCGGGCAATCCGGACTCGAACGGCTTATAGATGTGCCGAACGGCCTCCCAGTAAGGCTCAAGGTCGGACACGGCCTGCAGCGAGAGCCCCGTGTCGCGCTCGGTATGTGCCAGCGCTGCAACGAGAGCGGATGCCGAGGGCTGGCTGGTCGTGCCTGCCATTGGCGCGCTCGCTACATCGACTGCGTCCGCACCCGCGCGGCTTGCCGAGAGCAGCGTTGCCAGCTGGCCACCGGCGGTGTCGTGCGTGTGCACGTGGACGGGCAGGTCAAATCGATCGCGGAGTGCGGTCACGAGCTTCTCGGCCGCGCCCGCGCGGAGTAGGCCAGCCATGTCCTTGATCGCGATGATGTGCGCACCGGCATCCACGATCTGCTCGGCGAGCTTCAGGTAGTAGTCAAGCGTGTAAAGCTCTTCCGCAGGATCGAGTAGGTCGGCCGTATAGCAGAGGGCAACCTCGGCGATCGTTGTTCCCGTTTCCAGCACTGCGTCGATGGCAGGCTTCATCTGGGAAACGTCGTTGAGCGCATCGAAGATTCGGAAGATGTCGACCCCGGTTGCGGCCGCTTCCTTCACGAACGCATCGGTGACTTCGGTCGGATACGGCGTATAGCCAACCGTGTTGCGACCTCGCAGCAGCATCTGGATGTTGATGTTCGGCAGGGCTTCGCGCAGCGCGGACAACCGCTCCCACGGGTCCTCCGCGAGAAAGCGCAGCGCGACGTCATAGGTCGCCCCGCCCCACGCCTCGACCGAGAGCAGCTCAGGGGTTAGACGCGCAACGTACGGCGCGATCGCGACGAGGTCGCGAGTGCGAACGCGGGTCGCCAGCAGCGATTGGTGCGCATCCCGCATCGTGGTTTCTGTTACGGCGAGAGCGGTCTGCGAACGCAGAGCCGACGCGAACCCGACCGGGCCGAGTTTCAGCAGCTTCTGCCGTGAGCCTGTGGGCGCGGGCGCAGTAATGTCGACATCCGGCAGTTTGAGCGACGGATTGATCATCCCTTCGCCGCTGCCGTTTGGCTGGTTGACGGTCATGTCTGCTAGCCAATTGAGAACCTTGGTGCCGCGATCCTTCGACTGGTGTCCGCGCACGAGCCACGGTCGCTCTTCGATGAACGAGGTGCTCAGATCGCCAGCCGCGAAGTCTGGGTCATCCAGAACCGCCTGCAGGAACGGGATGTTCGTAGTCACACCCCGAAGGCGGAATTCGGCAAGTCCACGCTTGGCGCGCGTGACCGCCGCGGTGAAATCGCGTCCTCGGCAGGTCATCTTGACCAGCATCGAGTCAAAGTGCGGCGAGATCTGGGCACCCGGGTTGAGCGTTCCGCCATCCAAGCGGATGCCCGCACCACCGGGGGAACGATAGCTTGTGATTTTGCCAGTATCCGGCCGGAACCCCGCGGCCGGATCCTCGGTGGTAATACGGCATTGCAGAGCAAATCCGCGCAGTCGAAGTTCAGATTGTTCAAGTCCGAGGTCACGCAGCGTCTCACCGAAGGCGATCCGCATCTGCGACTGCACAAGATCGACGTCGGTGACTTCTTCTGTCACCGTGTGCTCGACCTGAATACGCGGGTTCATTTCGATGAAGACGTGCTCGCCCTTGCGCTCCCCCGCGGTGTCGAGGAGAAACTCGACCGTCCCGGCGTTGACGTAGCCAATCGACTTGGCAAACGCGATCGCGTCGCGATACATGGCCTGGCGGACGCCCTCGTCAAGGTTGGGAGCTGGCGCGATCTCGACGACCTTCTGGTGGCGACGCTGCACCGAGCAGTCGCGCTCGAAGAGGTGAACGGTCTCCCCCGTCGCGTCCGCCAGGATCTGAACCTCAATGTGGCGCGGGCGCACAACCGCCTGTTCGAGGAACATGGTGGGATCGCCGAAGGCACTGTCGGCCTCACGCATGGCTGCCTCAAGAGCGTCGCGCAGGTCTTCCTTCTTTTCGACCCGACGCATCCCGCGTCCGCCGCCGCCTGCAACGGCCTTCGCGAAGATCGGAAAGCCGATGGCGTCCGCTCCGGCAAGCAGCTCGTCAATGTCTTTGGACGCGGGCGTGGACGCGAGCACCGGGACGCCCGCGGCGATCGCGTGCTCCTTCGCCGTGACCTTGTTGCCGGCCATCTCGAGGACCTTGGTTGGTGGGCCAATGAAGGTGATCCCCGCATCCGCCGCAGCCTGTGCAAGATCAGGATTCTCGGACAGGAAGCCATAGCCCGGGTAAATCGCATCCGCACCCGAGAGCTTCGCGACACGAATGATCTCGGACACGTCGAGATAGGCGCGCACCGGATGACCTTCGACACCGATCTGGTATGCCTCGTCGGCCTTGAGCCGGTGCATCGAGTTGCGGTCCTCATACGGAAACACCGCAACGGTCGCGGCGCCCAGTTCAAATGCCGCCCGCATTGCTCGAATCGCAATCTCACCACGGTTGGCTACGAGGATCTTCGTGAACATGCGGTCCTTTCCGGGCTTGGTCAATTCTACGGTGGGCACAGCCCACCCAATCGACGGCGACGGCACCAACGACGCGCCAAGATTTAGGTTCTTTAAGACTAGTGAAGGTATCGTCGTGGATTGTGCATGTACTCAGCGTCAGCTCCCTTAAAGGGGGCGTGGGAAAGACCACGGTGACGCTAGGGCTAGCCTCAGCCGCTTTTGCCCGTGGATTACGAACTCTCGTCGTTGATCTCGATCCGCAGTCTGACGTGTCGACCGGAATGGATATCAACGTCGCCGGTCACCTCAACGTTGCCGATGTTCTCGCCAGCCCCAAAGAGAAGATCGTTCGCGCGGCGATCACATCCAGTGGATGGACGCGCGGCCGCAGCGGCAAGATCGATGTCATGATCGGGTCGCCGTCGGCGATCAATTTCGACGGACCGCATCCGAGCATCCGCGACATCTGGAAGCTCGAGGAGGCGCTCGCCAACGTCGAGGCCGACTATGACCTCGTGCTCATCGACTGCGCCCCGTCGCTGAACGCGCTCACCCGCACCGCCTGGGCCGCGAGTGACCGCGTCACCGTAGTGACGGAGCCGGGACTGTTCTCGGTCGCGGCCGCCGATCGTGCACTCCGGGCCATCGAGGAGATCCGTCGAGGACTCTCGCCCCGCCTGCAGCCGCTCGGCATCATCGTCAACCGCGCTCGCGTACAGTCGCTCGAGCACCAGTTCCGCATCAAGGAGCTTCGCGACATGTTCGGACCGCTCGTACTCAGCCCACAGCTGCCCGAGCGCACCTCACTGCAGCAGGCTCAGGGGGCGGCGAAGCCGCTGCACGTCTGGCCCGGCGAAAGCGCGCAAGAAATGGCGCGCAACTTCGACCAGTTGCTCGAACGCGTGATGCGCACCGCTCGCCTCGGCGAGTTCGCCTAGCCACGCTCAGCTCTCGTAATTCAGGAGTCGGCACACCTAATTCAGGAGCCGGTGGTACTGGTGTTCACTGGTGACTACCCATGTGGCCACTTCTGACCCTGCCAACCACACACCCTCCTGAATTAGGAGAGGGCAAATGAGGAGAGGGCGGTGAAGGGAGCGGGTGCTAGCTGGCGCGAGTCGCGCGGCGGCGAGCGAGTTCGTCAGCGGGATCCTCGCCCTTGACCGAGTCGAGCTCGATGAGGCTCGACTCGACTTCACGAAGCACCTTGCCGACAGCAATTCCGAAGACGCCCTGGCCGCGACTAACGAGGTCGATGACCTCATCGTCCGACGTGCAGAGGTAGACGCTGGCACCATCGCTCATGAGCGTGGTCTGAGCCAGGTCATTGACGCCGGCTTCGCGAAGCTGGTTCACGGCCGTGCGGATCTGCTGAAGTGAGATGCCCGTGTCGAGAAGTCGCTTGACCAGTTTGAGCACAAGGATGTCGCGGAAACCGTAGAGTCGCTGGGATCCCGATCCTGCAGCACCACGTACGGTCGGTTCGACGAGCTCGGTGCGGGCCCAGTAGTCGAGCTGGCGGTAGCTGATGCCTGCTGCGCGAGCAGCAATAGCGCCGCGGTAACCAGTGGTGTCGTCGAGGTCGGGCATGCCGTCGGTAAAGAGCAAGCCGAGGTCGTAGCGCGAATCCTCGCTACGGCTGAGTTCACTCATGGCCTTGCCTTCCATAGAACATCGTGACGCGCGCTGGGCCTAGTCTCCCCCATGCATGCCCTAAGGCGAGAAGAAGACGCTCAAGCCAAACCTTCAGGTTGAGGTTGACACTTACGGTTTCCTAAATGCAACGCTACCCACGCCAACACCACCGATCAACGACATTCGCCAAAATCACTGCGGCGTGTCGAAACGGGGGCCAAGCGGATCTTGCGCGATCCCTACTGCAGTTTCGACAACGCGGACCGAATGAGACTCCCGCGAACGACTTCGAGCTGACCGGCAATCTCCTTTGCGAGTTCCGCAGCCTTGGCTCGAGACGAGGCATCCCGACGACGGGCGACGGGAATGAGGGCACTCTCGATTAGGCCGAGTTCGCGCTCCGCCGCCGCCCGGAACCCGCGCAGATGCCTCGGTTCGATCCCCGAACGCTGGAGTTCAACCAGGGCGCGCAGCACAGAGAGCGCTTCGTCGCCAAAGTACTCGGCCGGTAGGAGCAGGGATGCCGAGATCGCGTCGTTGAAGAGCATGGCCGTCGAACCGGCCTCCCGAAGGAGCTCGTCTTTCGTGTAGCGCCGATCAGTCGACAGAATCGACGGCGCTTGGGTTGCACCGCCAGGCAGAGTCGGCGTGCGGCCGGCATCCAACTCGTCCAGAAAGCCGCGGATGACCTTGAGCGGAACGTAGTGGTCGCGCTGCATGGTCAGAACGAAGCGCAGGCGCTCGAGGTCGGTCGGCGAGAACTTGCGATAGCCCGAGTCCGTGCGCGCGGGGGTGATCAGGTGACGCTCCTCGAGAAACCGGAGCTTCGACGGCGACAGGTCGGGGAACTCGGGGCTCAACCTCGCGAGCACCTGCCCGATGCTCAGCAGGCTCTGCTGCGGCGCACGCACGCCACCGGTCGTCCTCGGCGTCGCGGGCTTCTGAACAGCGGATTCGCGCGCCACTAGTTGCCGGCCACGTGAGCGAGGTCGACACGAGACGCGTAGAAGGTGAGTCTGAACTTACCAACCTGCACTTCGGCACCATCGGACAGGCCGATCGTGCCGGAAATGCGATTGCTATCGAGGTAAGTACCGTTCAGTGAACCAAGGTCTTTGACCTCAAAACTTGTGCCGTTGCGCAGGAACTCGGCATGCCTGCGGGACACCGTGACGTCGTCGAGAAAAATGTCTGCCTCGGGGTGACGCCCCACGGTGGTCAGGTCGGCGTCGAGCAGAAAGCGCGCACCGATATTTGGTCCGCGGCGAACGACCAGCAGAGCCGAGCCGGATGGGAGCGCACCAATCGCTTCCTGCTCTTCGGCGGTTACGTCGCCGTCGAGCGCAGCGAGTTGAGCGGCAAACCCGCCCGTGAAAGTCATCGTGACGTCGGTCTGCGACGCGTCTGCGGAATCCGCAGCCGGTGATTCGGCGGGCTGGTCGGGTTCCCCGACCCCACGGGAATCAACCATCGTGGACCTCCATTCAGCCACCCAGCGTATCTGATGCTGCGGCCGACGCGCCCAGCGGAAGTCGAACAACTCGGATGGTTTCCAGAAGATAGACGATCCCCGCCCACCAGTACAAGAAGCCACCCCACAGGACGAAGGCCCAGCCCACCGGATTTGTGATCCAGGCGACCTCGTGGAAGGCCAACCCGATCATCAGGATGGGCAGAGCGAAGAGCAACGAGAACGTACCCATCTTGCCGAGGTGGTGCACAGGAAGCGGTCCGTAGCCGTGGTTCGCGAGGATGATTCCGAGGATGATCAGCATGAAGTCGCGCCCGACAATGATGATCACGAGCCAGAGCGGGATGATGTCGCGAACGCATAGTCCGACGAGCGCGGCGATGATGAACAGACGGTCCGCGGCGGGATCGAGCAACTGCCCCAGTCGCGTTATCACCTGGAATTTTCTCGCGATCGTGCCGTCCAGGTAGTCGGTGACACCAGAAACCGCGAGCACGATCAGGGCGGCAAAGTCCGCACCGACAATGATGAAGACCAGAAACACCGGCACGAGACCCAGCCGTATGAGGCTGAGGAGGTTCGGGATGGTCAGGATTCGGGAACTGACCTGGATGCGGTCTGTTCCTGCCATGCCCCCGAGTCTATCCAGTGAAGGCACAGCAGTAAGCTGCCGAGGTGAATCCTCTTTTCGTTGCGCTTTACACGACCGCCGGCGTCTGCCTGTTCGTCTGGATCGCATCGCTCATCACCCACGATCACTCGTGGGTCGATCGCATCTGGTCGATCATCCCGGTGGCGTACGTCTGGATTTTCGCGGGGGCAGCCGGGCTCGGGAATGCACGGCTCGACGTCATGGCGGCTCTCGTTACGGTCTGGGGAGCTCGACTCACGTTTAACTTCGCGCGCAAGGGCGGCTACAGCGGCGTCGAGGACTATCGCTGGCCGATTTTGCGCGGTCGAATGTCACGCTGGCAGTTCGAGATCTTCAACTTCTTCTTCATCGTGATCTGGCAGAACATCATCCTGCTGCTCATCGCGCTGCCCGCTTACACCGCGTACGAGCACCGCTCGACGCCATTCGGAAACTGGGATGTGGTGATCGCCGTGTTCTTCCTCGGCTTCACGATTGCCGAAACCGTTGCCGATCAGCAGCAGTGGAAATTCCAAAACTGGAAGAAGGCCGAGAAGGATGCGGGCCGTGAGCCGAGCCCTCGTTTTCTACAGACCGGGCTGTGGCGGTTCAGCCGGCACCCGAACTTTTTCTTCGAGCAGGCTCAGTGGTGGACCCTGTTCTCTTTCGGCGTAGTGGCTGCGGGGTCACTCTGGCAATGGACCGTGGCCGGCGCTTTCCTGCTGACCACGCTCTTCATCGGCTCGACGATCTTCACCGAGAGCATCACGAAGTCGAGGTATCCGGAGTATGCGGAATACCAAGCACGCGTCTCGCCAATCATTCCGTTTCCGTCGCGTCACGCTGAATCCGCGGCGACCGCGAGCTAACTTATTGAGATGTCCTGCATCCGGTTTAACACCCCAGCGCAACGCCGCGCGATGCGGGATGCTGCGCCCAGCATGCTGACCTCCGAGGAGGCGCGGGTGCTCGCGGCAACCCAACATCCCGCGCCGCCGGTCACCGATTCGAAAATTGCACGGCTGCGAATTCTCGCGGCAGACGCGAATTCGAAGATTCGCGAGAGTGCAGCGAGCAGCTATCACGCGCCCGAGGACTTGATGGCTCAGTTGGCGGCAGATCCGGATGCCGGCGTGCGCGGATGCGTTGCACGCAACGAGTCGACGCCGTGTGACATTCTTCGTTCGCTTGTCGACGACGAGTCGGAGATGGTGCGCGGCTGGCTCGCCGTTAACTTCTACGTTCCGGCGGATGTGATGGAGCGCCTCGCGGATGACCCGAGCGAGACGGTGCGCAGCCTCGTTCGCTGGAAATCCGAACTCGCCACTGCGGGCTGATGGCTGAGCCCGCGACGTCGGCCCGCGTCGACAGCTGGATTTGGGCAGTGCGCCTAGTTAAGACGCGTTCGCTGGCCACGGCGGCGTGCCGTGCTGGGCACGTGCGCGTGAATGGTGAGCGAGCCAAGGCCGCGCAACCCGTGCACGTGGGCGATGAGATCCGCTACCGCGAAGCGGGCTTCGACAAGATTGTCACCGTCGGCGCAATCCTCGTGAAGCGCGTGAGTGCTCCCGTGGCAGCGGCCAGCTACACGGACCTCACTCCCCCGCCACCGCCACGCGAGGAGGTGGCTCTCGCCCCGATGCGTGACCGAGGCGCCGGCCGGCCAACGAAGCGCGAGCGCCGCGAACTAGAGAAGCTGCGCGACCGTGATGAGCCATTTACCTAATTCAGGAACCTATGTGACTGAAGTGGTGGATGGGGGTTCAATGCCGCTCATACGTCTCTTCAGCCACACAATTTCCTGAATAACGTAGTTACTCGCCTGCGAGGGTGACCTCGCGGATGGGCGTGTTCTTGTCTTGTACGAGGAACAGCGACAGGATGCCTGCGATCACGGCGAGCCCGATGAGTCCGCCGCCGACCCAGTGGAAGCGGTCGACCGTCTGGGTCAGCGTGAGCCCCGCAGCGCCGACGATCGAGCCAAGGATGCTTACGCCGATCGAACCTCCGAGGCGCTGGGTGATGTTGAACAGGGTGTTGCCATCCGGCAGTTCGCTTTCGGGCAGCGGCGCCAGCATCGCAACCAGAAGCGGCGCCGTCACGAAGCCAATCGCAATCGCCCGTCCGGACAGGATGAGCGCCGTCACCCACAGCGGCGTGTCCCGCTCGAGGAACAGCAGGAAAACACTTGACACCGCGAGGATCGCGAAGCCGAGGATCACCATGACCTTGAGCGGAATGCGCCCCGTGAGCTTTTGCCCGACAAACGTACCGATGCCCATGATGATGCCCTGCGGCAGCAGTGCGATCCCGGTCGCGAGAGCGCTGTGCCCCTGCACCGACTGAGTGAAAATCGGTAGCAGGAAGACGGTGCCGAACGTCACGACCGAGCACAGTACCTGCAGCACGAGGGCGATCGCCGAGTTGCGGTGCCGAACCATCCCGAGATTGACGGCGGGATGCGCACTCCGAAGCGCCCAGAACGTGTAGACCACCAGAAGCACCAGTCCGCCGGCAAGCGGCCCCCAGCAGATCGGCTTGTCCCAGCCCTGGGTCGTCCCCTGGGTTGCTCCGTACAGCGCCGCAGTGAGTCCGATCCCCAGCAACAGGAATCCGATCGGATCGAACTTCGTCGCGGGATTCGGCCCGGGTGCGATATGCCGTGGCACTCGCAGCATTAGCAGTAGCCCGACAATGCCAATGGGCACGTTGATGAGGAAGATCCAGCGCCAGTGGGTGACGTCATTGCCGCTCAGGATGAGCCCGCCGACCGTGGGGCCGAGCGCGGGAGCGAGGAAAAGAGTCAGCGCCGCCGAGACGGGGATCTTGCCGCCACCGATTCCGCTCTTGCCGAGCAGGATGCTAATCGCCAGCGGAACCAGCGGTGCGCCAACGAACCCCTGGACCGCCCGGAATCCGATGAGCCAGCCCACATCCCCGGCAAAAGCGCACGCGGCCGATGCCAACACAAACAGAATCATGCTCACCGTGTAAACCCGCAGAACACCGAACCTCTTCGCAAGGTATGCGGTCGCGGCAAGCGAGACGCCCAGCGCGAGCAGATACCCGCTGACAACCCACTGAATGCTCGACAGGTCGGTGACCTTCAGGTCTCGTGCGATCGAGGGTACCGCCACGTTGACGATGCTCGAGTCGATCATGCTCAGCAACGGGCCAACGAGCAGTGCGTAACGGGCTATTGCGCCGAGCGGCGCATCCTCGACGACCATGACATCCATTCTGTCCTAGGCCACGGGGGCATCTCGCCACGCCTATTTGACTCTCGACTGCTGCCGGGAGACGCTGAGCGTGTGGCCAAACACAATTCCTCACCGGCACCGCGGATCAGCCTCAACGCGCCGGTCGGCCTCACTGAGGGCGACGTGCAGACCCTGGAGCCGCACGAGAGCCGCGAGGGCGAGCGATTCGACGGGGGTGATCTCACCGACGTTGACCTGAGCGGCGCCGCCTTTCTCGAGTGTGACCTCGATGGCGTGACCTTGACCGACACCGGGCTTCGAGGTGCTCGGTTCGTTGACAGCCAGATCACATCCCCGTTTGCCACCTCCCTTGTCGCTGCACGATCGATCTGGCGTCGCGTTCGCGTGGAGAACGCCCGCTGGGGGTCCGCGGAACTGTTCGACGCCGAGTTCGAGTCCGTCATCCTGTCCGGTGGCAAGATCGACTTTCTGAACTTCCGTGGTGCGAAACTTACCGATGTTCTGATTGAGAATGCGCAGATCACCGAGCTCGATCTGGCGAGTTTCATCGGCACGCGCGTCGCGATCCGCAACTGCCGCATCGACACGATCGACTTCACCCGGGCAACCTGCCTCGACGTCGACCTGCGCGAGACGACGTTCGTAAGGGTGCTCGGCATCCAGGGCATGCGGGGCACCATCCTGGGTCAGGAACAGCTCGCCGACTTCGCGCCGATCATGGCCAGTCAGCTGGGCATCCGCGTCGAATAGCCGGAACTCTAGTTGCGGCGCTGCCTCAGGTGTTCCTGGGTGAGCGCATCCATCTCGGCGTCACTCAGGTCGTCGTAGGACTTCGCTTCCTTTCGATCGACCCGCGACCAGCGCACAAACAGGATGATCAGCACGGGCACGTCCGCGAGCTCCGCAATGAACCAGAGCAGGTCGCCGGATAGCTGCTGGTCCCGCAGCGGATTCGGATACCAGGCCGGACGCGCGCCCGCGACAGTTCCGAGTCCGTCGAGCACGGTGCCGCTGAGACGAATCAGGATGCCCGGGATCGCGTCGATGATGAGCGCAACGAAGGCCAGCAGAAACTCGACGGTCACGAAGAAAGCCGTGCGTCGCGTCGAGTATTCGATCAACGGCAGCACCAGGAGCAGCCCGATCAGGGGTATCAGAACCGTCACTCCGGCCTGACCGACGGCGCTCAATCGAAGCGCTCCCGCAAGCGGCGTGAGGAACACGGCGAAAATCAGCACTGTCACGAACGGCTCGACTACGGCGTTGCCGAGAAACTTGATCACGCGGGATGACAGGAAGGCGTCGAGCCGCGCGACCCCGCCTTGCCCCAGCGCCCTGCGGGCCAGCATGACCGGGCGACCGAGCGCGAGCAGCGCCGGCGACACAAAGAGCAGCAGCGCCGTGCGAGTACTGAATGCCCAGCGCAGGTCGGAGCTGTGGACCCCAAGGAAGCCGAGGGTGACGACCAGGAACGACCCGATTCCGAGGAGGTAGAAAGCCGCGATCAACCAGGCCGACCAGCGTTCACCCTTTTTGCGAACGACAACGACGCCCGCGCCGTACACGACCGCGAGCAGAACGGCGACGACGCAGGCCACCGGGTCAAGAAACCAGGTGCCGAGAATGACCGGAATCGATGGCGTTGGGGATCCTTCGTTCTAATTGCTAGCGATGTTACCTTCGCAGCCTGCTGCCGGACTCCGGGCGGGGCGGCAGCGGGAGGCCGAGACGGTCGCCGCTGACCCGCGTGAGAACGGATGACCAGGTGCGGAACGGCCGCCAGCCATCCATGATCGAGGCAATCTGATCCGGGGTAGCCTCGGCGCCCAGTCCGTAGAAGTGAGCGAGGTACGTCGGGAGCCGCGGTTCGACGCCCGTCATGGCGTCCACCGAGCCGGTTCCGCGAAGCAGGATGAGCGTGCCGTAGGTCGGGCCGATGCCGGGCAGCTTCATCAGGCGCTCCATGCCTTCCTCGGTCGGAACGCTGAGCAGCAGGTCAGCGTCGAGCTGACCATCGAGCGCGGCTCGGGCGACCGAGTGCAGTCGTTCGATCTTGACCGCTTCGAGACCCTGGACGTATTGCAGCTCGAGCAGCCGCTCCGGGGTGGGAAACGCAAACAGCCGGTGCGGACCCTCACCGTAAACACGACCGAGTTGTTCGGCAATCCGATTGCGCACGACGGTGCCCTGGGCACGCTGGCGACGCGCGCTAATGATCGACCACGCCGCAGCCTCGTACGGCGAGTGAAAGGAGACCGGGCGGAGCCCTAGATGCTCGCGCTGCATTGCGCCGAGAACCGGGTCTGTCTCGCCGATCGCGGCCCACGCGGTGCCGCTCGCGTTGAGCGAGAGGATGCGACGAACCTGCTTCAGTACCACCTCGGTGTCGGCGTCGCTCTCGATGTCGCCGGTCAGATCGCCGTTGTCGTGCTGGTTGAGCGAGACGAATGCGTGGTTCCGGAAATCGTCTGCTACGAATGCAAGCTTCATCTGTGCATCGGCGTAGGTGGGTCGACCGGTGTTGGGGCCGAAGCCGAAGTGGGACGCCGCCTCGAGTGAGAACGGGCCATCTGGGGTGATGGTGAACTGGGTCATGATCTTCCTTCCGATTCTGTGCTGAGGATTTCGAGGGTTCGGCCGAGATCGGCCAATTGCGAGGCGGAGGCGGCCGAGAAGTAGATGTCGTTGAGTCGACGGGCCTCTGCGGATGCGGCGCGCGCGAGTTCCAGCCCTTCAGGGGTGAGTGCGACCGCCCGCGCGCGTGAGTCGCTTGGGTGCACAGTGCGCTGCAGGATGTCGCGACGCTCGAGCCCGCGAACGATCTGCGAGGCAGTGTTGGCATCCATGCCCAGACGTGTTGCAACTTCGGCTTGGCGCAGCGCCGGCCATTCGTGTCTGGCCTGCCGATACAGCGCCATCACGACGAGAAACTGCGGCACCGTAAGCGAGTGTGGCTTCAGGGCCGCGGTCGCCTCGGTGCGCCAGGTCTGCGCTGCGTGCAGCAGCAGATAGCCAAAGCCACCGCCGGCTGATTCCGCCATCGTGCTCCCCTCAAGGTCTGAATTAGTACGTATACGTACCTTATAAACAGCCACCGACATTTCTTCGACCTGCACAGCGAGCGAGCAGTGTTTTGGGCGAGAATGAAGCACGATCAAAGGAGATCCCATGACTCTCACCTCTTCCGCCGCACCGTCCGCGACAGCGCGTGGTGCGGATGCCACACTCGAGGCGGCCGCGAAGAAGCAACTCGACGCGACCATCGTTCGCCTCGCCGGAAACGAGAAGAGCTATGGCGCCCTCTCTGTCGCCGACCGCGCAAAGTTGGTCGATCGCGTGCACGCGACGGTGGCCGATGCCGCCGCGGATTGGGTGGATGCCGCGTCCCGCATCAAACGCCTCGACGCGGACTCGCCCTACGTGGGCGAGGAGTGGATCTCGGGCCCGTACGCAGTTCTCGCCTCGCTTGCAGTACTGAGCGGTGCGCTCAAGGCCATCAGCGCGGGCGCGAGTCCGCTGGCGCACAGCAAGTTCGGTCACGCCCCCGGAAACCGCGTGAGTATTACGGTTCTTCCGGGCTCGGTGAAGGAGTCCATCCTCTTCAACGGCTTCCGCTCCGAGGTCTGGATGCCGCCGGGAGTGAGCGCCGAAACGGCAAGGGCCAAGGCCGGGCTTGGCGAACTCACCCCCACCAAAACCGATGGCGTCGGCCTCGTGCTCGGCGCGGGCAACATCACGTCAATCCCGCCTCTCGATGTGCTCTACGAACTCTTCGCCAACAACCGGATCTCGTTGCTCAAGCTCAACCCCGTGCTCGCGGATATGGAACCTGCGTACCGCGCAGCCCTCGCACCGTTGATCGAGGCTGGCTACCTCGAGATTGTCCAGGGTGGCGGCGAGGTCGGGAGCTACCTCGCGCACCACCCGGGGATTTCGCATGTCCACATCACGGGCAGCTCGGCCACCCACGATGTCGTGGTCTGGGGCCCGGGTCAGGCTGGCCGCGATCGAAAGAAGGCGGGTACGCCGCTACTTGCCAAACCCATCACCAGCGAGCTGGGAGGCGTCTCACCCATCATCATCGTTCCGGGCAAGTGGTCGAAGGCCGACCTGACGTTCCAGGCCGAGCACGTCGCAACCCAGCGCCTACACAACGGCGGCTACAACTGCATCGCCGGACAGATCGTCGTGCTCTCGAGCGACTGGGACCAAAAGGATGCCTTCGTGGCGGAAATCCGGGCTGCTCTCGACCGCGCTCCCGTGCGCGAACCGTGGTACCCGGGAAGCGATGACCGGGTGAACGCGGCGGCGAAGGCGCACCCGAGCGCAAAGCGTCACGCGAGCGACACGCGACTATTGGTCGAAATCTCCGCGGAAGACGACGCATCCACAATCCAGAACACCGAGTACTTCTCGCCCGTCCTCGGAGTCGTCGAGGTCGCCGGCACGGGGATCGAGTTTTTCGCGAAGGCGGTAGAGACGGTCAACGCCGACTTCCTTGGAACCCTGGGTGCCAACGTTCTCATCGATCCGGCGACGCGCAAGAAGCTCGGAGCTGCATTCATGGATCAGATCGCGAACCTGCGCTATGGCACCGTCGCCATCAATACCTGGACCGGATTCGGGTATCTCACTGCCGGTGCGCCATGGGGCGGATACCCGGGCGCGACGCTGACAGACGTGCAGAGCGGAATCGGCGTCGTGCACAATGCGCTTCTGATTGATTCGCCCGAGCGTGCGGTGGCCTACGGGCCGTTCCGACCGTTCCCGCGTTCGTTTGGCGGCGGCGAAGCGGCCCTCTTCCCGAAGCCACCGTGGTTCGTGACGGCCCGCTCGGCGCGCACCACGGGCAAGCGCCTGGTGAATTACGCGAAGAAGCCGTCGTGGCTTCGGATGCCCGCGGTCTTCGGTTCTGCCTTCCGGGCATAGCCCTGCCCGGCCAGTAGGCTGGCGCCCATCGAAAAGCAACTGATTCTCGGCGCGTTCGAGGAATTTACCCCCAGCTTCATCAGCAACGCGTGGCCGCACGAGCGCAGCAACCCCGCGGGCTTCGCCACGCTCGAATACTGGCAGGAGCTGGCGCGGGAGCTCGACTCCGCGGGGTTCGACTTCCTGTTCTTTGCCGACGCTCTCGCCTACCCGATGCACGAAGACACGATTCCGGATGTCGTGGTGCGCGAGGCCGTACAGTTCCCCGTGCATGATCCGCTCACGCTCGTCAGTGGCCTCGCGGCAACGGTCGACCGCCTCGGGTTCGTCGTCACCGCATCCACGACCGCCGAGCAGCCGTACCTGCTTGCTCGCCGTTTCGCGTCCCTTGACCACCTGACCAAGGGACGCATCGGCTGGAACGTGGTCACGTCCGACATGCAGACTGCTCTCGTCAAACTGCTGGGCGCTGGCGATGTCACCCCACATGACCGCCGGTATGACCGCGCCGAGGAATTCATTGATCTCACGCTGAAGCTGTGGGAGGGCGGCTGGTCGGACGATCCGTTCATCCTCGACAAGCAGTCTCGGGTCTTCACCGATCTCAGTAAGGTGCACCGCATCTCGCACGAGGGTGACTTCTATTCGCTGGATGGCTACTTTCCGGTCAGCCCGTCGCCGCAACGCACTCCGACCTTGTTTCAGGCGGGCGCATCCTCGCGCGGCGTGGAGTTCGCGTCGCGGATCGCCGAGTGCTTCTTCATTCAGGAGCGCGACCTCGACAAGGCGGCCAAACTCGTTGCCACAATCCGCGCGGAGGTCGAGAAGCGTGGACGAACTGGTGACACGGTGAAGATCATCAACAGCATCTCGGTCGTCGTCGCTTCGACCGACGCTGAGGCCGCAGAACTTAGGGCGTCACTGACAGCGGCGCCCAGCCGCGACGCGATGGCCGCGCTTTTCCTCGGCTGGAGCGGAGTCAATCTGCTCGGGCTTGACCCGGACACGCTGCTCGACGATCTGAGCACAGAGATCGGCAAATCAACGCTCGCGATGTACCAAAACTCAGGGATGACAGTCGGTCAGGTGCTCGACGCCCTCGCAGAGACGCTGGGCGGCACAAAGGTCACAGGCACGCCGGCACAGGTCGCTGCCGAGATTGAGCGCATCGCCGAAGTTACCGACGTCGACGGGTTCCTGATCGAGCACACCTTCGGGAGTCTTTCGACCTATCGGGAGTTCATTGACTCGGTCATGCCCATCCTGCGTGAGCACGGCGCGATCCCCGAGCATCCACGCTCGGGAACATTGCGCGAGATGCTCACCGGAGCCCCCACCGCGCGCCTCCGGCCGGAGCACCCGGGCTCGGCATTCCGGCCCGATAACCTAGGGCGAATTCGCGGATAGCGAGCCTAGGCTTTGAGCATGGCCGATGCGCTCGAGATCCCGACGGCGGGCGGCACCGTTCGCGGCATTCTTGCCGGCGATGTGCGGGAATGGCGGGGCATCCCGTTTGCCGCTCCCCCGATTGGCGAACTGCGGTTTCGCGCGCCAGCGCCCGCAGCAGCATGGACGGGAGTTCGCGACGCCACGGAATTCGGTCCGGTCGCACCACAGGATCGCAAGGGACCATTTTCGGGCGCGGAAGCAGAAACTCCGCGTAGCGAAGACTGCCTGACGATCAACGTCGCGGCACCGGCGGCCGCGTCGTCCGGACTGCCCGTCATGGTCTACGTCCACGGCGGCGGGTACAGCGTGGGTTCGCCGCGAGACACCGCGTTCCGTGGCATCAATTTCGCGCGCCGTGGAGTCATCCACGTCACCTTCAATTACCGGCTCAACGCCTTCGGCTATATCGACTTCAGCGAGTATGGTGCGGACAACAACCTCGGCCTGCGTGATCAAGTGGCGGCGCTCGAGTGGATTCGCGACAACATTGCCGCGTTCGGCGGTAACCCGGCCAACGTGACCGTCTACGGCGAAAGCTCGGGCGCAAACGCTGTCACCACGCTCCTCACTCTCCCTGCCGCGCGGGGGCTCTTCGCGCGTGCGATCGCGCAGAGCCCGCCAAGCAACGC
>JADGOT010000082.1 GCA_017882805.1 Glaciihabitans sp.
CGATCGCCTGCTTCCCGACCTCCTTACGTGCGCGTCGGAGCTTGCCTCGGCCGCAGTCGGCGTCGGTGAGATGTACGCCTCTGCCGCAGGAGAGCGGCTCGCGCTGATCGCGCGGCTCGAAGAAGAGGGCGCCGAGCGGCTCGCGCTGATCGTGCGGCTCGAAGAAGAGTGCGCGCTTCGCCTGCAGGCGTATGAGGAACTCGCTGCGAGTGCCCTCGGCAGCACGGAATAGACAACCGGCGCTCGTCTCAGGGCAGCAAGCGAAGCTGCTCGACTCCGATCCCGAGCCGTCTCTCATCTGGGCCGACGCCTAACGCAGCCGGCGATCTCGCATTCACATTGACGAGCGTCAGATCGGTCGAGGTCGAGACCAATTCGCGCGGGATCTCGATCGCAAGCTCACCCTCGGCACTCGAGCTCGTCAATTGCCACTCGTGGAGTGTCTCGTCGCCGAGCGTGCACAGCACGATGCGTGGCGTGCCATCGGGGTAAGGGATTGCCCTGTAACGGAGACCGAGGCGAAGGGCGCCTTCGCGCCCTGCCGGTACGTGAATCCTGATCACGCAGGCACGGTCAACCGACCATGTCCCCCATGGCTCCGGCTCGCCCCAACCCGAGATGAGGGCGCCCGCGCCGTCCGAGTTCTTTGTAAACCGAAGCGGCTCGATCCCTACAACCGGAACGCCGCCACGGGGGACGGTCTGGGTGACTCGGACCATGGCTTCCAACCCCGGGACGAGCTGCGCTGACAGGCCAACGGCATCCGCGATCGTGTGAAGACCGACGCTATTTCCGTCGACGACGAACATGACCTCGTACGGGCCGAGAACATGGACACCGTCCTCGGGAGCCGGGGCATGCGCTGCGGGCGGAGGAATTACGAGCTTCCCCTCCGGAATCCCGAGACGTTGCATTCGTTCCAGGATCAGCGATCGTGTCTCGTCGTATCTGGACGGGGAGTCGTTGATGGTTGCTGCCATTCTTCGCACGAGCCCGAGCTCGTTGAAGGCGACCGGCGCCATCTCGTTCAGGACCTGGTCCTTCATCAGGAGCATCTCGTTGGCGATCAGGAGCTCGAGGTTCGATCCCGGCGACGACCCGACATCCATATTGGGAAAGTCGCGCATGCGCTCCTTCGGCGTAACGCGAGTCGCAGCACGCGTCAAGCGGTGACCGGTGCTGTGGTGCGAGAGGCCGGCGACCGCAAGCGGACGGGTAGAGAAGAGGAACGTCTCGCAGAACGCAGCATTGACGATTCCCGACGTCACATCCGGCAGCGATCCGAAGAAGTACCGTCCGTGTCGATCTCTCACGCGGTCGATCAACGACCGGGCGACAAACGAGTTGTAGAGCATCGGAAGCTGTGAGTAATGCGCGCCGAAGTCGTAGAACCGGTCGAGCAACGGCCTAGACGCCTCGGCTCGCACCTCGAAGTCGAACGACACGGTTGCCTGAAGTCGGTTCCGCCGGCGCTCGTCCCAATACTCCGGCCAGAGGTAGAGGAACGGCTGCCAGGACAGGATCTCCGCCGGCTCAGCGTCGAACGTCGACGCCGCGATGTCACAGGCGTCCGGGAGCAGTCCGTCGTCGTCACCGACGAAGGTGATGAAGTCGCCCGAGGAGTGCGACAACGCTCGTTCCCAGTTCTCGACCATCGGCACGACGTCATCGGTGGAGAAATGACGCACGCGAGAGTCGCGCACACGTTCCACCAGTGCTCGTGTTGCAAAGTCGTTGCCGTTGTTCTGAACGACGATCTCGACGTCCGCGTGCGATTGCGCGAGCAGCGTCGCCAACGCGTGCTCGAGCGTGTCAGCACGACGGAGGGTCGGAATCACCAGTGAGAAACGTGCCACCCGATTTGGCTCCTAAGTCCATACGCGACGACGTCTTGCGCCACCGAGTGGCGAGCCGTGACTGTACAGATCTGCATCGCCGAACAGGCCCTCTGCGCGCCAGGGTAGTCTCCTCGCGGCGATGATCCTTCGAATCGATACAGAGGCGGCGTTGGTCGAGGTCGAGGACCTTCACGGCACACGTTCCCTGCCGTTCAGCAACCCCGAGGCGTTCGCTTTGGTGTCGAAGGCCTGGCTTCGCGTCGGATGGGACGTGAAGTACGTCTACCGGTTCACATGGCTCGGCAGGCCGATCATCCAGCTGCCCGAGGACATCGTCCGCTTGCAGGAGATCGTCTATCGCACACAGCCGGATGTGATCGTGGAGACAGGGGTGGCGCACGGCGGATCCCTCGTGCTCTACGCCTCAGTCTGCGAGGCCATGGGCCACGGCAAAGTCGTCGGCGTCGACATCGAGATCCGCCCGCACAATCGAGAGGCGATCGAGTCTCACCCGCTCTTTCCGCGGATCACGCTGATCGAGGGGAGCTCAACGGACGAGGACACGTTCGCGCGCGTTCGGAAGGTCATCGGGAATGCCGAGCGCGTACTCGTGGTGCTCGACAGCAACCACGCGAAGGAGCACGTTCTTGCGGAGCTACGTCTCTACAGCTCATTGGTCTCGGTGGGTTCGTACATCGCTGTCGAGGACGGGATCATGCCCGAGTTCGCCGGGGCGCCCCGCTCTGCCCCCGATTGGAATTGGAACAACCCGCGAAGCGCAGTGGAGGAGTTCCTCGCGGAGCGCGATGACTTCGTGATCGAGATTCCTGTTCCCGTCTTCAACGAAGGCGCAGCGGACGCCGACATCACGTACTCGCCCGGTGGCTGGCTGCGCCGCGTCCGCTAGTCGGATGACGTCCACCAGGCAGCCGCGCCTGAGCGCGCTCGGATCGCCGTGACAGAGCCCCCGTCGTTTTCGGAGCCTTCGCTCTTCTGGCAGAAGCTTGCCGAACAGCACGCAGCCGATCTCGATCGATATGGGCTCGACACGATCAAGCGTCATCAGGCGCTGCGCTACTTCACTTGGCGCTGGAGTTGGAGTGCTCTGCGTGAAAGCCGACAGATGCGGTTCCTGCTCAAGCACTCGCCACCTGGGACGATCGCGCGTTGCATGCGCGAGCCCGCCGACTTGTCGGATCAAGCATGGGAAGGCGTGGAATGGAGCCGTCGGGAGCGGTGGCTTTACGTCTTTGCCACTCGGCTCCTCTGGGAGTACGCACGAAAGCATGACTCGCTCAACGTGCTCTCACTACCCGAGCCAGAGCTCGGGAGCCCGCTGCCCGTGCACTGGCGCGGCCGCCTAATCTCGCAGGATCTCGCGAATACGGCGCTCGAGATACGTGCAATCGCACGCGCTCTGGAGGGAGAGCAACCTCACACGATCGTTGAGGTCGGCGCAGGCTACGGTCGCACCGCATATGCGCTGCTGCACGCGTTTCCCGACGCGACCTACACGATCGTGGACATCGAACCAGCGCTGGCGATTTCGAAGTGGTATCTCGAGCAGCTCTTCCCTCCCGATCGACTGCGATTCATTAGGCCGGAGCTTGCGGAATCGCTGCCAGACCTGGGTACGGACCTCGCTGTCGCAGTGTCCTCCCTGCACGAGATGACAAGCGATCAGGTCGCGGGCTACCTCGATCTCTTCGATCGCGTTGCAACGGGTGGCCGGGTCTATCTCAAGCAGTGGCAACACTGGACGAACCCCGAAGACGGCATCACGCTCGACTTCGACGAGTACCCCATCCCGGCAGGGTGGCGGCCTCTCTTCGACGAGCCGGCGCCGGTGCAGACGAACTTTCGCCAGGCTGCGTGGAGCATCGAAAACCGGGCGGGTAGCGCAACTGGTGCACGACAAACGTGATCGATCCTGCCCAGGAAACCCCCATTCCGAAAAGAGATGTCGACTCGTGTCAGCGCAGGCTCATTCTGTTCTACAGTGGCGGGGTGGAGCCCGAAAGTCAGCTGCACCTCGCGAACGTGCTGCGTGAATATCGCGTCGATCTCCAGAGCGTGCTCGAGGAGGTC
>JADGOT010000083.1 GCA_017882805.1 Glaciihabitans sp.
ATGCAGAAGTTGCGGATGAACGCGGGGTCGGTCGCCGCGGGCTCAAGGCCGTGGAGTGCTCGTGGTGACATTTGTGTAATTGTCCCATGCGCGCTGGAGCTTTAAGACAAGGCCATTTCTGGCCTTGTCTGCGACGCCAGCGCCGGCGGCCGTCCCGGCCGACGGGCCCGAGCACCCCTCGGATTCGTTGAAGCTAGTGCGCGATGTGCAAGACCGCGAGCGGCAGCCAAATCGCCGCGGCAATCAGCCCCGCGATGACCCAACCGAACAGCACTACGAAGCCGATCCCGATTCCCCACGTCGACATTGTGCGAGCCCACGGCTCACGGTCACGCGCAAAGAAGCCGAGCACGATCGCTGCGATCGGCAGGATGAAGAAGTGCCCCAACGGCACCGATGCGATGGCGGCGACGAGGCTCAGGATGCTGAGCGTGCGCGGGGGCGCGTAGGTAGCAGGGGCGGGGGCAAGTTCGGGAGACGGTGTTGTGGTCATGTCTCAAGGCTAGGAAACCCCGACGCCTGCGGACATGGGGCTAACCCCCGAACCCGTCGCGGCCAACCTGCGAGACAGCCTCGGGCCTACTTGTGCAGGATGTCTCGCAGGGCGCCCTCAAGCCGGGGGAATTCGAACTCGAACCCGGCGGCGAGCAGGCGGGTCGGCACCACCCAGCGGCTCTTGAGCAGTAGTTCCGTTTCGGTACGGATCACAAAAGCGCCCGTCTCGAGCATCCATCCGAACAGTGGAATTCCCAGCCGCACACCCAGAACCCGTCGGAGCGTGGCCATGAGTTCGCGATTCTCGACCGGGTTGGGGGACGCGACGTTCACGGTGTCGCCGATGTCGGTAGCGGTGCTCAGAAACTCAATAGACCGGTACACGTCCCGGATGTGCACCCAACTGAACCGCTGGCGCGCTCCCTTGGTCTTACCGCCAAACTGTGAACCGCCAAATCCGAATCGGGCAAGCATCACGAGCGGTGTGAGCGCCGAACCGTCACCCAGGACGATGGCCATCCGTAGCGCTACCTGCCGAACGCCGTCGCGGTGGTGAGCGAAGAATTCGCGCTCCCACGCCGTTGCGACGTTGACCGAGAATCCCGAGCCGAGTTCGCCGGTCTCATCGGTCATCGGATGGTCGTCTGCGTGTCGATAGATGGTTGCTGTGCTCGCGTTGAACCAGACCCTCGGAGGATGGACGACAGCCAGCACGGCTTCTCCAAGTTCCGCAGTAGTCAGCAGTCGTGAACTGAAGATTGCGGCCTTATTCCGTCGCGTGTAGCGACAGTTGACACTCTTGCCCGCGAGGTTGATCAGGATGTCTGCCCCGTCGAGCAGAGTCTGGATCCCGACCGAGTCGCCCCAACTCGCGTCCGCGCCCGACCTGCCGATTGTCGACACGGTGTCACCGGACTCCGCAAACCGAGCAGTGAGGAATTTGCCGACGAAGCCGCTCGCTCCGGCAATAACGATGCGACGGCCAGTCATCCGAGGCGCGTCGGTATTCGGTCGAGTCCGGCGAGGAGATCCTCGCGCGTCGCGGCAAGGCTGACGCGAATCCAGCCCTCGCCGGTGCGTCCGAACGCGCTACCCGGAGAAATCGCGACCCGCTCCTCGAGCAGAAATTTCTCAGCCCACGCCGCGACATCGCCGCCCGACACATGATCAACTCGCACCCAGAGGTAGAACGTGCCTGCTGGGCTCAGAAACTCGATGCCTTTGGACTCGAGTAGCCCTGTCGCAGCGGCGATGTTCTCCTGATAGTGCGCGCGGGCATCCGCCACATTCTGTTGGCTGCCCGTGATCGCGGCGATCGCCGCATACTGCCCCGGGGTGTTGACGCAACTAATCGAGGCTTCCTGCACCGATCGCATGGTCTCCGCGAGTCCGGGCGGAGTGACCAGGTAGCCAATGCGGATGCCCGTCATCGCGTACGTCTTGGACAACGAGAAGACGGTGAAAACGCGGTCATCCTCGTCGAGCGCCGCCATGCTGACGTGGGGCTCGCCCCAGGTGAAGTACTCATACACCTCGTCGCTGATCACCCAGAGGTCGTGGCGTTTGGCGAAGGCCACAAGCTCTCGCAGCACCGACTCGGGAAATACGGTTCCCAGAGGGTTGGATGGCGAGTTCACGATCAGCACGCGAGTGCGCGGGGTCACCAGTGACTCCAGTTCGGCGAGGTCGGGCATAAACCCTCGCTCGGGCCGGAGCGAATACGGTACTGGCACCGCATCCAGCATGCGTGGCGCCATGGTGAAGACCGTGTAACCCGGGTCAGGGATCAGCACCTCGTCTCCCGCGGCGAGGGTCAGGTGCAGCGCCTGGTTGAGGGCCTGCGTCGCCCCGATCGTCGCCCAGATCTGGTCGGGCTCGACGTGCAGATTATTGTCGCGGGCGAGCTTCTGGGCGATCACGGCGCGAAGCTCCGGGATGCCGCCGTTCGCGGTATAGCTGGTGTCGTCGCGGTCCCACGCATCCTTGGCCGCCTCGCGGATGTGCGCGGCCACCGGAACGTCTGGCTCACCAACGCTCAGCGAAATCACGTTGTCCATCTCTGACGCGAGCAGGTAAATGCGCCGAATGCCAGACGCCGGCACAGTGAGAATGTGCGGTGCGAGGTGGGGCATGCCCCTACGCTACTGGCTTTGTCCCGGCCTGTCGCTCGATGCGAATGCGGTCGGCTTGCGAAGGCGCCCGCTCCTCCTGTGGCACCGCGGAGGCGGGAATTCCCGCAATCAGGACAGCCGGATCGACGTCGAGGCCACCGGCAATCTTGATGATGTTGTGAAGGCTGAGATTGCGCGTGCCACGTTCGACCTGACCGACGAACGTCCAGTGCACTTCCGACAGCTGTGCAAGAGTTTCTTGACTGATCCCGAGCCGCAGACGCTCGGCTCGCACGCGTTCACCAAAGATTCGGGCAGCCTCGGATTTGGGTTCGCGCATGGATCATGACTACTCATCCCAATATCTCTGGGCCAGAGCAGGTAAACACTATGCGTCTGCGCCTGAAGACTTTATGTATGGCTGACTCGATGTCAATTGTCGGATCGACGCGGCGACTGGTAATGTTGTCTGTTGGCTTCCGCGCGACTTTCGGTTTCGAAATATGTGCTTGTTAAAGCAGCGCGCGTTTCGCGGTCGAGATGCTTCGGTACTTCGGTACTTCGGTTCTCATCCCGGCCGCTCATCCATTTCCGCAGCACATCTTTGAACTAATACGAGAAGGTTATTTACGTGGCAAACATCAAGTCGCAGATCAAGCGAATTGGCACCAACAAGAAGGCCGAAGAGCGCAACAAGGCGCTCAAGAGCGAGCTCAAGACGGCCATCCGCGCGACGCACAAGGCCGTCGCCTCGGGCGACAAGGCCACTGCGACGACGTCGTTGACCCTCGCAACCAAGAAGCTCGACAAGGCCGTCAGCAAGGGCGTCATCCACAAGAACCAGGCAGCCAACCGCAAGTCGGCAATTGCCAAGCAGGTTGCCGCTCTCTAAAGAGTGCTCTGTAAAGAGTGCTCTCTAACCAAGTCTTTCCGAAACGCCCGTCGCAGTCACTGCGGCGGGCGTTTTGTTTTGGCCGCCGCAGGTTTGGCGGGCTAGACCTCGCCGCGACGGCTGATGACGCCGATCATGCGTTCGAGTGCAAAGACCGGGTCACGGCCGGCGCCCTTCACCTGCGCATCCGTCTCGGCTACGAACTCGATGGAACGAC
>JADGOT010000084.1 GCA_017882805.1 Glaciihabitans sp.
GATGAGCGCAGGCCCTCCTCGAATCCGGCGGGGCACGCGATCGGCGATGCCCATCCTGCTGACGAACCGCCCGACGATGTGAACCCGATCGCCTCCTGGCCGATAGCCACAGCCTCGCCGTTCGTCGAGCCCAGAGTCGCGGTCGCGGCGGCGCCGCTGCACCCCGAGAGCGCGGCGGCGAGACCGACGGCAAGCACACTTGCCCCATAAAAACGACGATTCCCCAAGTGCACGATCCTAGGATACGGCGCACCTCGGTTAAAGTGGGGTTATGGCAGATTCCACGTTCGACATCGTCAGCAAGGTCGACAAGATGGAGGCGGACAACGCCGTCAATCAGGCGCAGAAGGAGATCGCGACGCGCTACGACTTCAAGAACGTCGGCGCATCAGTCGAGTGGAGCGGCGAGAAGCTCCTGCTGAAGGCGAGTGCCGAGGAGCGAGTCAAGGCGGTGCTCGAGGTCGTCGAGCAGAAGTTCATCAAGCGCGGCATCTCACTTCGCAGCCTGGACGCGGGCGACCCGTACCCGAGCGGCAAGGAATACCGAATCGAGATCGGGCTCAAAAACGGCATCTCCTCCGAAGACGCAAAGATGGTTTCTAAGATCATCCGCGACGAAGCCCCGAAGAGCGTCAAGTCGCAGATTCAGGGCGACGAGCTTCGCGTACAGTCGAAGAGTCGGGATGACCTCCAGGCCACAATGGCGCTGCTCAAAGGCAAGGACCTCGACGTCGACCTTCAGTTCGTCAACTTCCGTTAGCCGCAGGCTCGCGGCGTGAAGTTCGACTGGTTGACGCAGGGCTGGTCGCACTTTGCGCTTGCTATTGGCGTCCTCGCGGTCGTCGTCGACTTCGTCGTGCGCGTGCTCTCGGTCATCTTTGTGCCGCGCAACCGGCGGCCACAGACCGCGACGGCTTGGCTTCTCGCAATCTTCTTCCTGCCCTACATCGGCATACTGCTGTTCTGGCTGATTGGTAGTCGCTACCTGCCCAAGAAGCGACGGGACAAGCAGCACGAGATCAATAACTACATCCTGGGGACGACCGAGGGGATGAATCTCGTGCGGGTCGACAACACCTGGCCGAGCTGGCTGCCATCCGTCGTTGCGCTGAATCGCAACCTGGGCGCCATGCCCATGGTCGGCGGCAATCGTGCAACACTGCACGACGACTACGACGAGTCACTCATCGCGATGACCACCGCACTACGAACCGCGAAGCGCTACATCCACGCCGAGTTCTACATCCTGAACCTCGACAAGACGACTCGGCCCTTCTTCGACGAACTAGCTGCGGCAGTTGACAGGGGAGTGACAGTTCGGGTGCTGCTTGATCACATCGCCTGCCTGCGCTCCAAGAATTACCACGAGACGCTCCGGAGGCTCACCGAGATTGGCGCGGACTGGAACCTGATGCTGCCCGTACAACCGCTCAAGGGCAAGTTCCAGCGACCCGACCTGCGCAACCATCGCAAGATCCTGATCATCGACGGCGAGGTCGCGTTCACCGGATCGCAGAATGTCATCGACGCGAGCTACGACAAGCGCGGAAACATCAAACGAGGTCTGCGCTGGAAAGATCTCATGGTGCGTTTCGAGGGGCCGATTGTCGCCGGCATCAACGCACTGTTCGTTACTGATTGGTACAGCGAGACGGACGAGCTCTTGGTGCGCGAGGTGGAGGGAATCACACACGACCGTGCGGGCGACCTGCTCGACGCACAGGTCGTCCCCAGCGGTCCGGGCTTCGACGGCGAGAATAACCTGCGACTCTTCAACTCCCTCATCTACGCGGCGAAGAAGCAGGTCATCATCACCAGCCCATACTTCGTGCCAGACGAGTCGATGCTCTACGCAATCACCACCGCGGCACAGAGCGGGCTCGACGTGCAATTGTTCGTGAGCGAAATCGGCGATCAGGCCGTGACCTACCACGCGCAGCGCAGCTACTACGAGCAGCTGCTTCGGGCAGGTGTGCGTATCTGGCTATACCGAGCACCGACCATCCTGCATGCGAAGCACATCACAATTGACGATCAGGTCGCGGTCATTGGCTCGAGCAACATGGACATGCGCTCCTTCAGCCTCGATCTCGAGATCACGGTGATGGTCAAGGGCAGCAAGTTCGTGCAGTCACTTCGCCGCGTTGAGGACAGCTACAGGACGCGCTCTCGCGAGCTCACCCTCGCCGAGTGGATGCAACGTCCGTCGCGCAGCAAGGTTCTCGACAACATCGCCCGCCTCACCGCCGCGGTGCAATAGCGCGGCTCGCCAGATCTACTTGTCGGAGCGGGCCAGCTTCGAGGGCCACCAGATTGCGCGGCCGATGTCATACGAGAGCGCAGGGACCAGGAGCGACCGCACGACGATCGTGTCGAGCAGAACACCGAAGCCGACGATGAACGCAATCTGGCTGAGGAACAGCACCGGGATCACGCCGAGCGCCGCGAACGTTGCTGCGAGAACGATGCCGGCGGATGTGATGACGCCGCCAGTAATCACCAGACCACGGATGATGCCGTCGCGGGTTCCGTGACCGACCGACTCCTCTCGCACGCGCGTCATCAGGAAGATGTTGTAGTCGACGCCCAGCGCCACAAGGAAGATGAACCCGTAGAGCGGAACTGCCGGGTCAGCCCCCACGAACTTGAAGACGTGGTTGAACACCAGCGCCGAGATTCCGATCGTCGCGGAGAACGACAGCACCACGCTCCCGATAAGCAGGAGCGGCGCCACGATCGACCGCAGCAACACCATCAGCACGACGAGGATGACGAGCAGCACCACCGGAATAATTAGGTTCCGGTCGTGAACCGCGGCTGCATTGGTGTCGATCTGTGTCGCAGTCGTACCGCCCACAATGGCGCCTCCCGTGCCTGCCAGCCGCGTGCGTAGTTTCTCGACTACCCTCTGGGCCGCGGCCGAGTCCGGGTCCTTGGTCAGCGTCGCCTGCAGCAGCACCTTGCCTTCTTTCACCGTCGGGTTGACGGTGATCACTGGGCAGTTTGTTCCCGGCGGGCAGGCCGGCGACGGGATTGCTGCCGAATAGTTGCCGTCTTTGTCCAGGGGCAGAGCGCCGATATCCGTCAGTATCGTCACCGTGCTCACGCCGGGCGTTTCCACAGCCACCTTGCCTGCCGACTGGCGTGACCGCTCTGCGACCACAATGACGGCTGGCGATCCGGCGCCCTGCGGGAAGTGTTTGCCCAGGGCTGCCTGGCCGTCGCGCGCCTGCGAGTACCCCTCGACGACGGCGCTCTGCGGAGTCCCGCTCGCCTTGAGTTGCAGAAGGCCTGCAGATGCCGCGAGCAGTACCACCGCGCAGACCACCCAGACCCAGCGAGGGTGGCGCGATACGCCGCGGCCGAGCCGTGGCCAGAGACCCTTCACGACTTCGTCGCCGACGTGTGGATGCTCGGAGCCGAACTTCGGTCGGAGCGGCCAGAACGCGGCGCGACCAAACGCGAGGAGTAGCGCAGGCAGCAAGGTCAGTGCCGCGAGCAGCGCGAATGCGATACCGATCGCACCGACCGGGCCGAGAGCCTTGTTGGAATTGAGGTCGCTCAGCAGCAGGCAGAGGAGTCCGAGGATGACGGTTCCGGCCGACGCGAGGATGGGGGCGAAGGCTCCCTTGAACGCGGCGATGGTCGCATCCCATCGTTTCTCGTTGTCGCGGAGTGCCTCCCGATAGCGGGATACATAAAGCAACGAATAGTCGGTCGCGGCGCCAATGACGAGGATGAACAGGATGCCCTGAACCTGCCCGTTGAGCGCGACGGCCCCACCCTTCGCAAGATTCCAGATCACGAAGATCGCGGCACACAGCGCGAAGATTGACGTGAGCAAAACGAGCACCGGGAGCAGAGGCGACCGGTAGACGATGATCAGGATTACAAAGACGGCGAGGATGGCGACGAGTAGGAGCACTCCGTCGATGCCCGCGAAGGCACCGCCGAGATCGGCGATCTGCCCCGCCGGGCCAGTCACGTAACCGTTCAGTCCAGGCGGCGCATCCTTGGCGATCACGGCACGCAGGTTGCCCACGTTGACGTCGAGGCCGGTGTTGTCCTTGACGGGGACCACGATCTCGACGGCCTTGCCGTCTTTGGAGCTGATTGCCGGCGAGACGCCGCTATCGATTCCGCTTGCGGTCTTGATCGCTGCGATGCGGCCCGCGATGAAGGTGCGATCGCTCGCAGTCAGCCCGTCACTGCGCACATAAAGGACGACCGCCGGCAGCACCTTCTTCGACGAGAACTTAACCTCGAGATTCTGCACCTTGGTCGCATCCGAGCTGGCCGGCAGATAGCTGGTCGCATCGTTGCTCGACACCTGGCTGATCTTGCCGAAGTATGGCCCGCCAATGCCGCCGATCGACAGCCAGACGAGAATGAGGATGGCGGGAAGAACAACCCGGAGCCACTTCGGAACCATGCGTACTCCTAATTAGTCAGCTAGCTTACTAATTGTATCCCGTGCCTCATCGATCGCTTCCCGCGCCCAGATTTGCTGTTGTGGTGTCCCCACCGCGTGCGCCGCATCCGCAGCCAGTTCGAGTTCCGCAAGCCCTGCGGCACGCTCGCCGCGATCGAACAGAGCCCAGCCTAGGTTGTTGTGGAGGCTGACGGCCCAGCGTTTCGTTCGGGTATCAGTAGTTTCGTCGACCGTTTCCAACGCCCGGATCGTCCAGCGTTCTGCATGCTCCGGGTCGGCAATCGCGAGCATGTGCGCTGCATCCACTGTGAGATAGTCCGCGCCGATGGCGGCCGCGGTGGCGAGCGCCTCCTCGAAGAGCGGAATTGCCGCGCCCGCGCGACCGCTGGAGTTCAACACGCGACCGCGTTCGAGAAGCACCCGCGCGAGCACCACCGAGTCGGCGCTGACGATGCCACTGAGGATCTGGTCGGCCTCGGCGAAATCCGACTGGAGTCCACGCACCCGGGCGAGCTGCGTTGCCAGTTCGGCCGCGATCACCGACCCCGGCTCGACGAGCAGAAGCTCACTCCGAAACCGTTGCTCGGATGCCGTGAAATCGTCGAAATCCCACAGCGCGTCGAGCCGGTTCTGGTCGAGGTGTTCGGTCATGAGCGGTTCGACGCACGCACCATCTCATCGCGCGGCACGACCTTGATCCGCACGCGACCCTCGGGTTCACCCAGCGACTGCTCGAACTCGTCCAGGTTGTGCCAGCCCTCGAGGTTTGTGTACTCGATACCGCGTGACTCCAGCAGCTCAACAACGGATGCCTCGTCGGGCGAGGCGGGCGACCACCAGTTGGCCTGGTCTCGCACCACGTGCTTGATGGTCTCCATGGCGTCACTCTTGGTATGGCCGATGAGGCCTACCGGGCCGCGCTTGATCCAGCCGGTCGCGTAGACGCCGGGCAGCAGCTGATCGTCGTTTCCGAGAACCTGGCCTTCACGGTTCGGGATGACCCCGCGCTTCTCATCGAACGGGATGCCGTCGAGCGGCGAACCGAAGTAGCCGACCGCGCGGTAGATGGCCTGAATTCGAATCTCCCGGAACTCCCCCGTGCCACGCACACCGCCCTCGCCATCCGGCTCGGTGCGCTCCCATCGGAAGCCCTCTACGGAATCGGCGCCCAAAACCTCTGCAGGCTTTGCAAAGAAGTGCAGGTGCAACCGGCGAGACGCGGTGCCCGTCGGTCTCGAGCTGTTCAACAGACGCTGTCGCCACTGCGTGAACACGCGGTCGATCACGAGCACCTGCTTGTTCGACTCGATGGCGGCACGAGACGCGTCGTCGTAGTCGAAGTCCTCATCGTGGACGATCATGTCGACGTCGCTCAGCTCACCCAGTTCGCGCAGCTCGAGCGGCGTGAACTTGACCTGCATCGGTCCGCGTCGACCGAAGACGTGCACATCGGTTACTGGCGACGACTTCAGCACCTGATAGACGTTGTCGGGAATCTCGGTCGGCAACAGATCGTCCGCGTGCTTCGCGAGCATCCGCGCGACGTCGAGTGCGACGTTGCCGTTGCCGATGACGGCAACCTCCCTGGCGTCGAGCGGCCAATCGCGAGGAACATCCGGATGCCCGTCGTACCAGCTCACAAAATCGGCGGCGCCGTAACTACCGGGCAGGTCGATGCCGGGAATGTCGAGGTCGGCATCCCGGATCGCCCCGGTCGAGAAAATCACCGCGTTGTAGTGTTTCTTCAGGTCTGAAAGCGTGATGTCGCGGCCGAAGAGCACGTTGCCAAACAGGCGGATCCGGCCGGTGTCGAGTACCTCGCGCAGGGCACCAATGATGCCCTTGATGCGGGGATGATCGGGCGCGACGCCATACCGAACGAGCCCATATGGCGCGGGTAGCTGTTCGAACAGGTCGATGGAAATATCGAACGCCGTCTCGGATTTGAGCAGGATGTCCGCGGCGTAGATCCCTGCGGGTCCGGCTCCGACAATGGCCAAACGGAGTTTTGTCATATTTAGTTAGAACGCTCCACGATCGATTCGGCAAAACGGGTCAGAGCCTTCTTCACCGAGCCATCCGGCAGCGGCGCGAGGGCCGCAACGGCGTCAGCCGACCAGCGGTGCGCCTCGGCCAGCGTCATTGCCGTGACCTCGTGCTCGCGAAGCTCGGCGATAGCGGCCGTGAGTTCGGCAGAGTCGGCCTCGCCCGCCTCGTAGAAGGCGGTATTGATGTCGTGATCGATGCGGCGCAGCAGTTCTGCGGCCGAATCATCCGTCGCTGCGAGCCGACGAAGGTACAGCAGAGGGAGCGTCGCCACTCCCGCGCGCAGGTCGGTGCCCGGGGTCTTGCCCGTGGCATCCGGCGCGGGCGAAAGGTCGATCACGTCGTCGACGAGTTGGAACGCGACGCCGATCTTCTCTCCGAACTGAACCACCGGGTCGATGTACTCCTCGGGGGCGTCGGAGCACAGCAGGCCGATCTGCGCTGCGGTCGCGATGAGCGAGCCGGTCTTGTCGCTCAAAACCTGCAGGTAGTGATCAATAGGGTCTTCGCCCGGACGTGGTCCGATCGTCTCGTGCAACTGACCCAGGCAGAGTCGCTCGAAGGTCTCTGCTTGCAGCAGCAGCGCACGCTCACCCATACCCGCAACAAGCTTGCTCGCGCGCGCGAACAGCAGGTCGCCGGTCAGGATGGCGACCGAGTTGCCCCAGACAGTTTGCGCGCTGGGTACACCCCGCCGCATCTGGGCTTCGTCCATGACGTCGTCGTGGTACAGCGATGCGAGATGCGTCATCTCGATGGCCTCGGCAGCGGTAATCACGTTCGAGTTGTTGCCACTCCCCAGCTGGGCGCTGAGCAGCGTGAGCACGGGACGGATGCGCTTCCCGCCCGCATCGAGCAGGTACCTGCTGGTGACGTCGGCGAGATCGTCGGTGAACGACATCTGCTCGAGCAAGCCTGCTTCCACGAGCGCGAGCCCCGAGTCAATCGCATTCGCGAGCTTGCGCTCATCACTCGAGGCAAACAGCTTCTCACCCAGCCCGAGAGACGAGCTCAGGGTGTTGCTGCGGCGGGCGATGGGCACGCTTGCGGTCACGAGAGAAGTCGATTCTGTGGGTGTCTGGGCTGCGGAACTGCGCTGGTCAGTCGGCCGAGGTGTCCGAGGCCGAGGATGCTGCTGGCTTGCGGGTCGTCGAACTGCGACGCTTCGCGACGGAGGCAAGAACCGCGGCATCAACTGGCTTTCGTCCACGGTGCAGCGCTACGACGCCGGAGGTGAGGTTGCGATACGCGACGCGCAGGAAGCCAGCTCCACGAATCCATTGGCTCAGTTGTCCCTGGTCTGGCCAGTCCGCAATTGAGTCGGCCAAATAGCTGTAGGCCTCCGGGTTCGACGAAACGGCGATCGAGACGGCAGGCAGGACGTACCTGAGGTACGTCTGATAGCCCATTCGGAACAGGGCGCGAGGAGGTTTGGAGAACTCGCAAATGACGAGACGGCCGCCCGGTTTTAGCACGCGGTACATCTCGGCAAGCGCAACCTTCGGATCCTTCACATTGCGCAGCCCGAAGCTGATTGTCACGGCATCGAATTCGTCGTCGCCGAACGGAAGTTTCTCGATGTCGGCCTGCACGAACTCGATGTTCTTGTGCTTGCGTCGGCCCTCTTCGATCATGCCCGCGGAGAAGTCCACGGCGATGACCTTGGCGCCCGAGTGCGACAACGCCACCGAGCTGGTTCCCGTACCTGCGGCGAGATCGAGGATGCGCTCGCCGGGCTGCGGAGCGACAGCACGCACCGTCGCGATACGCCAGAGGTAGGCGTTGCCCGCAGACAAGACAGCGTTCGTGCGGTCGTAGTGCTTGGCGACCTCGTCGAACATGCCCGCGACCTCATCCGGTTGCTTGCCCAAGTCCGCCTTGCTCACGCGCTCTAGTCTACGCAGCCAGTGTGCTGAGAAAGACTTGGGGGTTTCCAGACAGCTAACCTTGTGGGGTGAGCAACACCGCGGGCGTCGCGCCCGTGCTGGCCGTAACGACCGAGCAAATCGACGACATCCGGCCGCTGGTCCCGCTCGTGGATGCACGGAAGCCGCTCGTCTTTGTGCGCCGAGGTCAGGGCATCGCGGGTATTGGCGAGGCGCTTCGCCTCGAGTTCTCGGGCAGTTCGCGGTTTCAGGATGCCGCTGCGGCCTGGAAGCAAGTGGCCGCTGCCGCTCAGGTGACCGATCCGTTCGGCATTCCGGGCACGGGACTGGTTGCACTCGGCGCCTTCACGTTCTCCGACGAGTCGGCCCAGACCAGTGTGCTCATTGTGCCGTCGATCGTCATCGGGAGGCGCGATGGTGTGAGCTGGATCACTCGGATCGGCCCTTCGACAGGCTCACGCACCGCCTCGGTCGTTGAGCCCGTCGAAGCGCCTCTCGGCCACGACTTCAGCGTGACCTTCGACTTCGGCCCGCTCGATCGCCCCGGATACGTTCGTGCCGTCGAGGCCGCGCTCGAGCACCTCCGCGCCGGCGAGCTGAGCAAGGTTGTTCTGGCTCGCTCGATGGTGGGTCACTTGCCTGAGGGCGCAGATCTCCGTGTTCTCCTCGGCGAACTCGCAACGGGATACCCCGACACGTGGACGTTCGCCGTCGACGGGCTTCTGGGCTCCAGCCCGGAGACTCTGGTTACCGCGAACCACGGCTCGGTGACAGCTCGCGTGCTGGCGGGCAGCGCGCCGCGTGGGATCGACCCCACCGCCGACCTCGAGTCGGCAGCGGCGCTGGCAACATCATCCAAGGACCTCGACGAGCACCAGTTCGCCCTTCGCAGCCTGCTTGCGTCGCTCGCCCCGCACGCTCGCAACATCACGTCGAGCGAACAGCCGTTCACACTCAAGCTGCCGAACCTCTGGCACCTTGCGAGCGACGTCGAAGGCGAACTGAGCGACGGATCATCATCGCTCGATCTGATCTCGGCACTGCATCCGACCGCCGCCGTCGCGGGGACCCCCACGGACAAGGCGCTCGCGCTCATCTCCGAGCTCGAGCCCTTCGACCGCGGGCGCTACGCGGGACCGGTCGGATGGGTTGGCGCCGATGGCGACGGCGAATGGGCCATCGCACTGCGCTCGGCGCAGGTCGACCGTGACGGCACAATCACCGCCTATGCGGGTGCCGGAATCGTCGCCGACTCCGACCCCGAGAAGGAGCTCGCCGAGACCCGGATGAAATTCCGCCCGGTCATCGACGCCTTCGCCTGAGTCAGACTTTGCTTGCTCCGACCCGCGCGCGCTGTTCGGCGACGTTGTAGCTGGGCGCCGGCCACTCCAACTTGAGCTCGCGCAGGTGGGTCAGCAGAATGTCCTGCACCGCGAGGCGGGAGAACCATTTGTGGTCGGCCGGCACGACGTACCAGGGGGCGGCATCCGTCGTCGTGCGCTGGATGGCGATCTGGTAGGCGTCCTGGTACTGGTTCCAGAAGCCACGCTGGTCGACGTCGTCCGGATTGAACTTCCACTCCTTCGTCGAGTCATCCAGCCTTGCTAGTAGGCGCTTCTTCTGCTCGTCCGCGCTGAGATGGAGCATGATTTTGACGATCGTGGTGCCCGACTTGACCAGGTCCGCTTCGAACTCCTGAATGGCGCCGTACCGGCGCTCGATCTCCGTCGCATCGGCAAGTTCTCGCACTCGCGCAATCAGCACATCCTCGTAGTGCGATCGGTCGAAGATACCGAGAAAACCTGCCGGAGGCAGCTCTCGTGTGATGCGCCACAGAAAGTCGTGCGCCCTCTCCGCGGCTGTTGGCGCCTTGAACGAGTGAATCTTGAGCCCGTGTGGATCGACGCTCTCGAGCACGTGCGCAACGGTGCCACCCTTGCCCGACGTGTCCATGCCCTGAAGTACCAGGAGCACGCTTCGGGTGCCGCCGCCCAGGCTCTCGGCGTAGAGACGCTCCTGTTGCTCGCCGATCTCGAGTACGCCCTTTGCGAGCGCCTTGACGGCGTCATCCTTGTTGCCCTTGAAGCCGGGTGTGGATGCCGGGTCGACGTTTTTCAACTGAAGGTCGGATGTTGCGCGCAGCTTGCTCTCGATGCCCATGCGGACACGTTACAACCTGCTCAGCCCCGCGAAGCGAAGAGTCAGCGCGGCAGCGGAACCTCGATGAGGGTCGGGCCGGCGGATGCGGTGAGTGCCTGGTCGAGCTCGCCGCGGTTCGTCGCGCGCAGGTAGGTCCAGCCGTAGGCGAGGCTAAGAGACTCGAACGAGACCAGTTGCGGTGTGAGCAGAACGCGATCGAGCGCATCCTGCGGCGCCGTCGCCGCAACCTCGAGACCATCGAAGATGGTGCCGCCGCCGTCGTTGCCGACGACTACCTGGATGCGCGGGCGCGTCTCGCCGACGCCGAACAGCATTCCCCCGACGTCGTGCAACGCAGCGAGGTCGCCCAGCAGAACCCGGGTCGTGCCGTCCGTCTCGCTGCCGAGCGCGATGCCCACTGCAGTCGAGATCGTTCCGTCGATGCCGGCCAGCCCGCGGTTGGAATGGACGCTGATCTTCTTGCCCGGCACGTATTTATCGGACTCCCGGATGAGCCGGGAGGCGCCGAGCAGGAGTCGGTCGTGTGGCCAGGTCGCGCGCCAGACGGCTTCCACGAGCATCCGGCGGTCTACCGGCTGGCGGATGGCAGCGAGCTCTCGCCGGGCAAATTCCGCGTTGCCAAGCTCGGCAGCAGACGGCTCCGCAGGCGGTTCGAGCAGCGAGCGCGAGGCGGTGACCCAACGACCCAGCCAGGAACGGGCGGCGGGGGAATCGTCCACCTGCCCCACCACACTCACGGCGTCGACAAACGTCCCGACCGAATGGCCCGGGTTGAAGTCATCCGCCGCGCGCCCGCGCACGACAATCGTCTCGACGCCCTCGCGCTGGACTAAAGCAGGAATTTCACGCGACAGGGTCGGATGCCCAAAGACGACCACGCGCTCGACCCGATCCCCAAAGTTGGCGGTGTTCAGAAGCTCGCGGTAGGCGACCACGAGATTGGGGCCGAAGTGCGCGCCACTCGACACCTCCGCAAGGAGAGGAGCACCGAGCTCGCGGGCGACCTCCTCGGCTCGGGCGCCGGCATCTGCTCCCGCGACCACGACGGTTCCGGGCCCTGCGGACAGCTCGACCGCGGCAGGCTCGATCGGCTCGTCCGCCTCGGCGCTCCACTCCCCTCGGGATTCGGGCACTGCGGTAGCCGACGACAGCGGTTCGGTGAAGGCGAGGTTCAGGTGCACTGGCTGCGGACGCAGACCTACCGCGGCCGACCAGGCTTCCCGGGCGAGCGCCGCAGCGACATCCCGATCGCCACTCGCGCCGAGAGGGGCGGGAACATCGCGTTCGAATGCGATAGCGGAGCCAAAGATCCCCGCCTGAACTGTCGTCTGATTCGACCCGATGCCACGCAGAGATTCGGGGCGATCGGCGCTCACCACGATCAACGGCACTCCGGCGTGGTGCGCCTCCAGCACGGCGGGATGGAGGTTCGCGACAGCGGTGCCCGACGTCATCACCACTACCACGGGCAGCCCCGTCTCGACCGCGAGTCCGAGCGCGACAAAGCCGGCCACTCTCTCGTCGATGCGCACGTGCAGTCGCAGAACTCCCGCCCGCTCGTACTCTGCGGCAGCCAGCGCCAGCGCCTGCGAGCGAGATCCCGGACTGAGCACCACATCGCGCAATCCACGGCGCGCAAACTCATCAAAGAGGGCTACCGCAAACGCGGTAGCCGGGGACTCACTCCTCGGGTTTGTCATCGTTGAGAGCTTTAAGCTCCGCTTCGAGTCGACGGATGCGCGCTTCCTGTGATTCAAAGCGATCCGTGTTGTTTAGGAAGACCGGGTCGTCGTCGGGTGCCATGGGACGTGCATCTCGCGCCCGCTCGGCTGGACGGTCACCGCCACGCTCCTTGCCTACCGCGAGCCACAGTATTGGGCCAATGACCGGTACCAGGATGATGATGAACACCCAGGCGATCTTGTTCAGCGTCTTGATCCGCGAATCGTAGATGGAGATCACGTCCACGAGGCAAAAAATGAGCAGCGCTAGTTCGATAAATCCGACAATGAGATCGAAGCGCACCATGCGAGCAATTGTAAGCTCGGGGCTCGCTCAAATGCAGACCGCCTAAACTGTTGCGGTGCGCCCCTGGATCAAATACTCGCTGATTCGGCTGAGCATATTCGTCGTTGTCCTCGCCGTGCTCCTGGTCATCGGCATGAATCCATTCCTCGCGGCCCTCGTGGCGGCCGTCGCCGGCTTTGCACTCTCGTACATCTTCTTTCGAAAGATCCGGGACGAGGTGGCCGCTGAACTGGCCGCTCGAGGCACCAAGCCGCTCGCGGTCAGGAACGTCGACACCGACGCCGAAGATGAAGCGCTAGACCGACTGGACTAGAAGGCCAGTGCCCAGCCAAGCCCGATCGCGTACACGAGTGCAGCGAAGCTGGTCAGTTGAAGCGCGAGCACTAGCTCCTGCGGCGTCTTGCCCGTAAGACCAATGAGCGCTGCCGGGAGCGCGAGGAACAGCGCGAAGTAGGTGTAGGTCGCGTTCGGGTAGAGCAGCACGAAATAGATCAGGATCACGAACGGCAACAGGATCATCACGACATAGACGATCCGCGCGGGCAGGTTGCCGATGAGTACAGCCAGGGTGCGCTTGCCCGCCAGCCTGTCTTGCGGAAGGTCCCGGATGTTGTTGACCATGAGCACGGCGCAGGCGATCAATCCGATCGCGACTCCGCTCAGCCAACTCTCGAGATTGACGTGTCCGAGCTGCACGAACGTGGTGCCCAATGTCGCGACCAGACCGAAGAAGACGAAGACAAACAATTCGCCAAGGCCGTAGTAGCCGTACGGACGTTTGCCTCCCGTATAGAAGTACGCCGCGACGATGCAGACCGCGCCGACTCCGAACAGCCAGTATTGGCCGATGTGCACAACCAGGATCGCCCCCGCGATGGCGGCGAACCCGAAGAACACCAACGCCACGGTGAGAACCGTGCGCGGCTTTGCGGCTCCCGAACCGGTCAATCGCGACGGCCCGAGGCGGAACTTATCCGTGCCCCGCACACCGTCGGAGTAGTCATTGGCATAGTTCACACCGATCTGAAGACACACCGAGACCGCTAGTGCGAGGGCGATCCGCCACCATGCCCAGGGTGCGAGAGCGGTATGCGCCGCTGCGGTGCCGAGTGCCACCGGGGCGATCGACAGTGGGAGCGTACGAAGGCGCGCACCCGCAACCCAGTCGCCAGCCGTCGCGTTGCGTACTTTCGGCGCGGAAGGTGGCTTGCCCGCGGGTGACTTGCGCACGCCGCTCCGGTTTACTGATCCGCGGTTCGGTGCGATGCGCTGCTGTTTCGGTGAGGCCACGCAAGGGATTCTACTGAGCAACCCGATGAAGCTCGACTCGATCCGGCTTGCCCGAGCTCAATTTCGGAATCGCGTCGACAACAACGACCCGCGCCGGGCCGGCCGGAACCCCGAGCACCCCGCGCACCGCAGTCCGCACGACCTCGACCTCGATCGGTCGGGTGGTTACCACCACCGGAACCTCGCCCCAGCGTTCGCTGGGGCTGCCGACGACCACCGCATCCGCTTGCCCGTCAATCGTGCGGACGACCCGCTCGACGTCGGCTAGTGAAACCTTGACGCCTCCGGAAATGATGACGTCATCCAGGCGGCCCGTGATGGTGAGCATGCCGCCGGTGATCTCGCCGACGTCGCCGGTGCGATACCAGCGAGTGCCAGCCTCGTCCACGAACGCGGCGGCAGTGCGCTCGGCGTCATCGAGGTATCCCTCGGCTAGTACTGCCCCCGCCAGCTCAATTTGACCGTTGCGATTGCGCACCTGCGTGTTGCCGATGGGCGTCCCCTCGTAAACGCAGCCGCCGCAGGTCTCGCTCGAGCCGTAGGTTCGCGTCAGCCTGACGTCGAGTTCAACCGCGCGGTCGAGGAGCGCCTGCGGTGTCGACTGGCCGCCGATGAGGATGCGATCGAACCGACGCAGTGCTCTGTGCGTCGCGGGAGCGTCGAGTAACTGCGCGAGCTGGGCGGGAACAAGGGAGGTAAACCGCTGGTCGGCATCCATCCGTGAGGCGATCCGCGCGAACTCGAGGGGGTCGAACGAGCCCGCGCCAAGGACCACTGGTTCGGTTTGGCTCGCGATCGATCGCACCAACACGTTGAGTCCCGCAATGTAGTGGGTCGGAAGCGCGAGCAACCACTGTCCCGAACCCCCAACGGCGGAGGCGGACGCCGCCGCGCTGGCGAGCAGTGCATCGGCGCTGAGAAGAACACGCTTGGGGGTAGCCGTCGAACCACTCGTCTCGACAACCAGCGCGACTCGCTTCGCGACCTCAACGGGCAGGCCCGGTGCGCTGTCGCCGACGAGTACGGCAGGGCCGCTCCCGCTGAGCGCATCCCGCAGTGCCGCCAGCACCGCACGCGGTTCGGCGGGGATAACCCGCAGTGGCCGGGTCATGCGAGCAGCGTCATTGGGTCAGTAGTGCCACGGGTATGGCGACCAGTCGGGATCGCGCTTCTCGAGGAACGCGTCGCGGCCTTCGACGGCTTCGTCGGTGCCATAGGCCAGCCGGGTTGCCTCGCCGGCAAAGACTTGCTGGCCGACCATCCCGTCGTCGACGGCGTTGAAGGCGAATTTGAGCATCCGGATGGCAGTAGGCGACTTTCCGAGGATGGTGTTGGCCCAGTCGATCGCCGTTCTCTCGAGCTCGGCGTGGGGAACCGCGGCATTGATGGCGCCCGCCTCCAGCGCTCGCTCCGCCGAGTATTCGCGGGCGAGAAAGAAGACCTCGCGGGCGAATTTCTGGCCAACCTGGCGGGCAAAGTAGGCGCTCCCGTACCCCGCGTCGAACGAGCCGACATCCGCGTCGGTCTGTTTGAACTTGCCGTGCTCGAGGCTCGCGATTGACAGGTCACAGACCACGTGAAGAGAGTGTCCGCCGCCGGCCGCCCAGCCCGGAATGACCGCAATGACGACTTTGGGCATGAACCGAATCAGGCGTTGCACCTCAAGAATGTGCAGCCTTCCCACCGGCGGTCGAGTAGGCGTCGAAGACGCCGTATCGAGATCCGCATCACCCTGGTACTGATACCCATCCCGTCCGCGAATCCGCTGGTCTCCACCCGAGCAGAACGCCCAGCCGCCGTCCTTCGCACTCGGTCCGTTGCCGGTCAGCAGTACGACGCCAATCTTCGGATTCTGTCGGGCGTCATCCAGCGCCCGATACAGCTCATCGACCGTGTGTGGTCGAAACGCGTTGCGAACCTCGGGGCGGTTGAAGGCGATGCGGGCAATGCGCCCTGTGGTGTCCTGGTGGTAGGTGACGTCGGTGAGCTCGCCGAATCCGGGAACGTCAACCCAGACATCCGCGTCGAACAGCTCGGAAACCACAGCGCTCATGCGATTAGCCTAGGCCGCTTGCCCAGCCCAGCAGTTTGGTCAGTAGAGGCGGGGAGCTCAGAATCCCAATCACGATCGCGACGGCTCCCCACCCCCGACCTCTGCCGGTAACGACAGCGGCCGCACCGCAGAGAACCGAGACCACGGATGCCCCGGTGGCAAGGTAGGCGATGAGAATGGATGCCTCGAACTTGCCGCCCATCGCCAACAGAATCCCGCCCGTGGTCGCGACCGCCGTGAACAGCCCCGCACCGAACGAGAGCACACCCAGCCGCCAGCGCGGTCGCGGCGGTGGAGCGGCGCGGCGACGACCCTGGGGGGAGAAAACCTCGATCCCGCGGAACTCGCTCACCTTGTCAGACTCCCGCCATTTCGCGCCCGTCTGTGCGACGGGTGTATCCAGCTTGCCGCAGATGCGAGCAAACTGGGCGCATGACGGTTGCGTTGTCCGAACTGCTTGACGTAGCGCACGTGGTCTCCCTTCCGCTGACGA
>JADGOT010000085.1 GCA_017882805.1 Glaciihabitans sp.
ATCGACTACCGATGGGAACCACGCCTCGGCGGCCGGCGCCGGACGTCGCCGGGCTCCATCAATATCGCGCTCGAGCATCCTGCGTTCCGCGGCTACGCCGACTACATGACAACGCCCGAATTCGCCGAGGCACGCGCCGGGCTCGTGGCCGACGCGCGAGAACGACGCGCGGTGATCATGTGCGCGGAATCCGTCTGGTGGCGATGTCATCGCCGCCTCATCGCAGACTCGGTCGTGCTGCTGGAGCAACTCCCGGTCGCGCACCTCTTCAACGACGGCCGACTCGTTCCTCACACGCCCATGCCGGTCGCGCGAGTCGACGGGAATCACCTCGTCTACGACCTCATGGCGGATGCACCGTTGGGGATCTGAGCGCTCAAGTCGCCGCCGTTCGGGCCTACCTATATACTTCTAGTTACTACTAGAAGTACGAAATGTTCTTCAGTGAACATGTTCCGATCTGAGGACGAACCTGTGCGGCTCATCATCTACGGCGACTTCAACTGCCCGTTCAGCGCCCTCGCCAGCGCTCGCGCCGCCGACATCGAAGCCCGAGCCCTCGCGGAGATCGACTGGCGAACCGTCGAGCACGACGACGCCATCCCACTCGCCCGCGAACCCACGACGCCAGAGGTGCGAGAGGCCTTCGAGCACGAGCTCGCTCAGATACGGGCACTTCTCGTCGAGGGTGAGACCGATCGGCTCCGCATCCCCGACAAGCGAGTCAACACTCGGCTCGTCACCGCCGCTTACGCCGCGACGGCGAAAAACCTGCGACCGCACTTGCGCGAAGCGCTCTTCGCTGCCTACTGGACGCGCCGCGAAGACCTGAGCCAACCCGCAGTCATCCAACGTTTCGGTGCAAACGAACGTGACGACACCATCGCCGCGCGATGGCGCTCCGAATGGCTCGCGCTGGCGAAGCCCATCGTTCCGGTGATGATCCTTCCCGACGGGTACACCTCGCGCGGCATCGGCGCGCTCACGCGCCTTGCCCGGATCGCCCGCGACGACAGCGATGCGAAGGCCGGTCATGTCCAGTAGCGAACTCACGCAACAGATTCGCGATCTCGACTCCCGGTCGCAGATCCACAACCTGGTCGTTCGTTTCTACCGTGAGATCGTGTTCGACGAGCTCCTCGGTCCTGTCTTCGCAGACGTGGCCGAGGTTGACTGGTCGATCCACATCCCGAAGTTGATCGATTTCTGGTGCCGAGTCCTGCTGGGTGAGCCGGGCTACGACGGGTACATCCTCCACGCACATCAAGAAGTACACGAGATCGAGGCCTTTCACCCCGAGCTGTTCGACCGTTGGTATTCGCTCTTCGTCGAAAACGTCGACGAGGGCTGGCAGGGACCTATGGCCGACGCCGCCAAGGCGCATGCGGCTCGGATCGCAGGGGTCTTGGCCAGGCGGCTGCTGGGGGTCGACTGGACACCTCCGGGGCAACTCGTCGTTGCCCCGGTCGGCGTCCGACGCGACACGAGCCACGGATACACGGCATGAGTGACCCGACTTCGCCGAGGCCTCGCTTCGATCGTGAACGGCCGACGCATCCGCCTCGGCAGGCACTGCTCCTGGTCGTCGGCGTGGTGCTCTTGATCGTCGCGCTCGCGATGATCAGCACCTTCGGTTCGCGCTGATCAGTGTCATCGCGGCCTACTTGTTCGGCTGCGGCGTGAGGCGCAGGTACGGCGTGAGCGTCTTGAAGCCCTTGGGGAACTTCGCCTTGGCGTCAGTGTCGGAGATGGCCGGCGAGATGATGACGTCGTCGCCGTCCTTCCAGTTCACCGGGGTCGACACGCCGTACTGCGCGCTCAGCTGCAGCGCGTCGAGTGCGCGAATGATCTCATCGACATTGCGGCCGATCGCCGCGGGGTAGGTGAGTGTGAGCTTGATCTTCTTGTCGGGTCCGATGATAAACACCGTCCGTACTGTCGCAGTCTCGATGGCGTTCGGGTGGATCATCCCGTACAGATTCGCGACGGAGCGGTTCTCGTCCCCGACGAGCGGGTAGTTGAGCCCGGTGCCCTGCGTTTCGGCAATGTCCGCCGACCATCCTCGGTGCGACTCGACGGAGTCGACACTCACGCCGATGAGCTTGGTGTTCCGCTTCGCGAACTCGTCCTTCCGGTTCGCGAAGTCACCGAGCTCGGTCGTGCAGACCGGCGTGAAGTCCGCCGGGTGCGAGAACAGGACTCCCCAGCCATCACCCAAGTAGTCATGCAGGCTGAGGGTGCCCTCGGTTGTCTCCGCCGTGAAGTCCGGGGCGATGTCGCCCAGTTGGATACCCATGAGCCCTCCTCTGGTCTAAATTGTTCTAGCAAACAGTAGTTTATTGGAGGCGGGATCGGCGCGCCAACCGCGCTCAACTGCGTCAGGCGAGAGAGAGAGAGAGGAACTCGGGGCGCGTTCGTGCGTCATCGCGCGAGTCCGGGCAATGACGACATGACGGCACGGACGCGGCGCGAGCGTTTGAAAACGTGTAAGTCCGGTCGCCAACAACGAGCCTGACGGTAACGGCTTCGCTGTCACTGAAGTCCCACGTGATCGCTTCTATCGGGAGGAATTCATCGCCGCGACGAATGACCTCCCCGACACGCGGACGTCAGTAAGGAAGTCGGCCACGTACGCCTCCGAAGCGGTCATCCGTTAGCTCGTTCCACTTCACGAAGAACCGTACGACCGGTCCATCGGTTTGGGCCAGCGTTTCGTCATGTCTCGCTCGGCTCGCTGTGATCGCCGGGCATGACGTCAGTTTCCGACGGATGCCATACGGGGCTATCGCCGGCAGTTTCGACGTTGAACCCGTACTCGAAAACCATTGTCCCGCCGAACGTCGCACCTACTGCGACGAGTGCGGCAACCACGATCGAGAGCACGAGTATTGCGGCATCGGGGTAGGTGCGCGTGTGATACACGTTGAGTCGCAGCGCGATATCGGTGAGGGCGAGTACCGTCACCCCGATCATCGTCCAGGCGTGGGTATTCGCGGTGCGGCGTGCCTGAGTGCCTTTCTCCGTTGAACGTAGCCAATCCCACCAGCCGGTCAGCAGTGCGAGCGCGGAGGCGGCGGCGCCGCCGATGAACACGTACGTGCCGGCCCGGAAGAAATCACCTGCCCATGGTTCGTGTCGGCCGAATATCGCGACGAGGTCGAAGACGGCCGCAAAGATGTACGCGGCGATGGGAACGTCGGTTAGGGGTGGATGCGTCGGCTTGCCCGACCACCCCCGCAAGCCCTTGAACTTCCTCCCGCGAAGGGTGAGCGTTGGTCGCACCGAAAACTTTCGCATCAGTACCTCCTTGTCACGTCTGCCCCCACGGCTCGTCGGGCATTTCCACCGGGTCGCCTATCACTGGAATCGTGCTTCCGAAAGGCCCTCCGCTCCAGAATGTCTTGATGCTGAAGGAGTTCATCCAGCTCACCCGCCAACGACTCGCAATCGCCGTAGTCAAGGTCCTTGGCACTGCGCACGAGAACCGTCAGTACCGACAGGATCCGGACCTGCCCGTCTCGGACGGCACGAGCCGCTATTCCGGGCAGTCCCGCGAGTTCGGTGGTCTCGACCGCAAGGTGCTCGCCAAGCGCGCTCACCAATAAGTCGAGCTCCCATCGCATGCGCGATTGATCGCGATCGTGCGCGTCGGCGCGGATCTTGGCGATGCGAGTCTGCAATGCCGCATGGGTTAGACGAGCGTCGATCATCGTGTCGGCCTGCTCGATAGGGCGCGGATGCGTTTCGCGAGTATCGCGGCTTCGGAGTGGCTCAGGTCGCGCGATGCGGTGAGGAGGGTGACGGGACGCCGTCGCGCGAGGGCGACAATCTCGCTGATCGCGGCGACGGCATCCTTGCGACGGAGCTCGTTGCGGTACCGCTTGGCGAACTCGGCGAAGCGCTCGGGGCGATGGCCGTAGAACTGGCGCAACGCGGTAGTCGGCGAAACGTCCTTTCGCCACTGATCGAAGTGTGCGTCGTCCTTGCGTAGACCGCGAGGCCAGAGTCGGTCTACGAGGATGCGAACACCATCGCCGCGCTCCGGGGGGTCATACGCGCGTTTGATCCGAATGCCCGCCATCTCGTCACTCCGCTCCCTGGAGCCACCGCAAGCCCGGAGTGGCTGTCGGCAGCGTTGGCACGACGTAACCCTTCATCGTTGCTCCGGGTTGCCTTATCTTATCTCTAGTGTCTAGTAGGTTTACTAGTACCGCCATGAATGCCGCTCGGCCTCGGTCCGTGTGATGCAGAAGCCTCGGGCGTACGCATTCCCTGACCTCGTTGGCGATTGCGACGAGCGAAAAGGGGTCGGATGTGAAAACAGAGGTATACCTGCAAGGAGCCAACTGTCCGGTCTGTTTCAACACCGTGCAACAGCTGCTGCTCGACGATGCGCGAGTCGAGGCGGTACGGATGTCGTTCTCCACCCACTGCCTCGAGGTCGAGCACGCCGGCATGCCCAACGACGACCTCGTGCAGCTCCTGCGACAGAACCTGCACGGTACCGAGGTCGCGGGCAA
>JADGOT010000086.1 GCA_017882805.1 Glaciihabitans sp.
AGCTTTACTCACCTGCTGCTGCCGACGCTGTCGCTCATGCTGATCTCGCTCGCGGGGTACAGCCGCTACTCACGAGCGAACCTGTTGGACGTGTTGAACCAGGACTACATTCGCACTGCCCGGGCGAAGGGCCTCAATGAGCGCACGGTCGTCATGCGCCACGCGTTCCGCAACTCGCTCATCCCGCTCACCACCGTCATCGCGTTCGACATCGGCGCACTCGTCGGAGGAGCGATCATCACCGAGACGGTGTTCGCGTGGTCGGGGATGGGCGTGTTGTTCAGCACCGCCCTCACGACCACCGACGTGAACGCGCTCATGGGCTACTTCGTGGTTACGGGCGTCCTCATCGTCATCTTCAATATCATTGCGGACCTTCTGTATTCGGTTCTCGACCCACGAATTCGGGTGGCAGTATGAGCTCACTAATTCCGCCGTCCAATCGGGGCGGCTCGTCGATCGACGACTCAGCGAGCGAGTCGGAGCCGAAGCCCGGAGACCCCGAAGTGGTGTTGCCACTCGATGGGCCAGACGTTGCGGCACCACGCGGACAGGAGCGCGCCGAGAACGCCATCGAACTCAAGGAGGTCGAGGGACGCAGCCAGGGTTCCATTGTCATGCGCCGGTTCCTTCGGCATCGCGGCGCGATGATTTCCCTCGCGGTGATGATCATCATCATCCTTCTCGCGTTGTCATCGGAGGGGCTCGACCTGCTGGGGATCAAAGTGCACGGCTGGTGGAAGTGGACCTGGACCGACCTCCAGCCCATCACCAACGGCGGTCAGCCGACCCTCAGCCTGATCCCTGAGTGGCTTGGAGGAGCAGGTATTCGCTGGGGTAATCACCCGTTCGGTCAGGACTCGCTTGGCCGCGATGTCTTCGCCGAAGTGATGCGCGGATCGCAGCAGTCGCTCATGATCGTCTTCGTTGTCGGACTTGTTTCGACGTTCGTCGGCGTCGTCATCGGTGCTGTTGCCGGGTACTTTCGCGGCTGGGTCGACTCGGTGCTCATGCGTATCACCGACATCGTGCTGATCATTCCGCTGATCGTCCTCACGGCGACTCTTGCGCACAAGTTCAATTCGAATGGCTCGTTTGTTCTCGCCATCGTGCTGGCTCTCGCCTCGTGGCCTCAGCTTGCTCGTCTCGTGCGCGCCGACGTGCTCGGCTTGCGGGAACGCGAGTTCGTGGACGCCGCGCGGGTTGCCGGCGCATCCAGTGGTCGGATCATGTTTGTCCACATCCTGCCGAACGCCGTGGGCGTCATCCTCGTCAACACGACCCTGTTGATGGCCGCAACCATTCTGACCGAGGCGGCGCTCGGCTTTCTCGGGTTTGGCGTGCAACCTCCGGATGTTTCACTCGGCTCGATCGTGTTCCAGTACGAGAACGCCTTCGCCACTCGGCCCTGGCTGTTCTTCTCACCGACGATCTTTGTTGTCATCATTGCGCTTGCCGTCAACTTCATCGGTGACGGGCTACGAGATGCCTTTGACCCCCGCCAAAAGCGTGCCCTCAACAAGGCCGCTCGCCGCTCCGCGTCTGCCGCTCGCGCAAAGGTGGGGGGCCGTTGATCGCGGCAACGGTGTCGCTAGGAGTTCGGGACGAACACCAGAGCGACGACCGCGATAACAAGCAGCGTGATCAGCGCGACTGTTTCACGCCGCAGCCACGTCGTTACAACACCGGTGCCCTCGATCGCTCCGCTTTCAAGGAACCCGGCGTCCCGCAGCTGTTCCCAGTAGCGACGCACGTACAGGGCGGCGAGACCCGAATCGGACGAGGGAATATCTCCGGGGCGGACCGCGCCCGCAGCGTAGGTGGATTCGGGCAGCTTGGTCAGATCTTGTCGAGCGGCGCGATAGGCGGCAAAACGGCCGGGCGCGGGAGCGGACCACGCGGTGATCTTCAGCTCGTGGGTGAACAGCGTCAGGGCGAATCGCGTATCGATTCGCTTGATGGCGGGCCAACTGACGTCGAAACTGCGAACGAGATTTCGCACGGTCACGCCGGATGGGGCGATGGTGACGCTGGGCGACCACAGAATCAGCCAGACCAGATATCCCATCAACAGGATGACCGGAGCGTAACGCACCAACTGCAGTCCGTCGGACTGAACAATAAAGCCAGTAATGAACGCGGCGAGGATCGCCCACACAACGACCGTGAGAACCTGACCGAAGCGCGGTCGCAGGGTCGTCGAATCGGATGTCACACGGAGTGGTTCGTCATGGGCGTCGGTCACGCCCCAATGCTCGCAGAAATTGACCGTGCCGTCGCTGCGCTTCGCGCGCAGGCCGCGCCCTCTCAACTGATTGCGTCCTCAACACAGAAAGTGCACACGCTATGACACCGGCAAATGCGTCTGGCAGCCCCATCCTTGAGGTCAAGGACCTCGGAGTCGACTTCTGGGTCGACGGTACCTGGTACCCCGCGGCTATCGGTATGAACTACGACGTGCACCCGGGCGAGGTTCTCGCCATCGTCGGTGAGTCGGGTTCCGGTAAGAGCTCGAGCTCGATGGCGCTCCTCGGTCTCCTTCCGTCCAACGCACGCGTCAGCGGCAGCATCAAACTCAAGGGTCGAGAGATCACGACGCTGAGCGACCGCCAGCTGCGGATGGTGCGCGGGCGCGATGTCGCGGTTATCTTTCAGGAGCCGATGACAGCTCTCAACCCGGTCTACACCGTCGGGTTCCAGATCGTTGAAGTGCTGCGCCTGCACATGAACCTGAGCCCCGACGGCGCGAGGGCGCGCGCGATCGAGTTGCTCACCATGGTGGAGATGCCTCAGCCGGAGGTCGCGTTCAACAAGTATCCGCACCAGTTTTCGGGTGGACAGCGTCAACGGGCCATGATCGCCATGGCCATTTCATGTGATCCCGTGCTCCTCATCGCCGATGAGCCGACGACCGCACTCGATGTCACCGTGCAGGCTGAGATCCTCGACCTGATGCGCAACCTGCGTAAGCGCCTCAATAGCGCCATTGTTCTGATCACTCACGACATGGGGGTCGTGGCCGACCTCGCCGACAAAATCATTGTCATGAAGGATGGCTTGATCGTTGAGTCCGCGCCAATCCAGCAGCTGTTCGACAAGCCGGTGCACCCGTACACGCGGGAACTACTCGCCGCGGTTCCACGTCTGGGTACGGGAAAAGTCGGCGTCACCGACGCGCTAGCCACCGCCGAGAAGACTCACGCACAGCCCGTGTTGTCCCTCAAGGACGTGGCGATCGAATACCCGAAGAACGGGCGAATTCCTGCCTTCCGCGCGGTCGATGGAGTGTCACTCGATATCTATCCGGGTGAGGTCGTCGGGCTGGTGGGGGAGTCCGGGTCGGGAAAAACGACCATTGGACGCGCCGCGGTCGGACTGCTTCCGGTCGTGGAAGGCTCGCTCACCGTCAACGGCAAGGATCTGTCTGAAGCCAGTCCCAAGGAGCTGCGAGAGATCCGCAAGCAGATCGGAATCGTTTTCCAGGATCCCGGCTCATCGCTGAACCCCAGATTCCCGATCGGCCAGTGCATCGGTGAACCGCTCTATCTGGCCAGAGTGGCAAAGGGAGCCGAACTTGACCGACGCGTCGAGGGACTCCTTGACCAGGTCGAGCTTCCCCGGTCTTTCCGAAACCGCTACCCGCATGAGCTCTCGGGAGGCCAGCGACAGCGCGTGGGTATTGCTCGCGCCCTCGCCCTCAGCCCCTCGCTGTTCGTCGCCGACGAGCCTACGAGTGCGCTCGATGTTTCCGTGCAGGCGCGCTTCCTGGAGCTTCTCCTCGACCTCCAGCAACAGCTCCAGTTCGCCTGTCTCTTTGTGAGCCACGACCTCGCTGTCGTTGACGTTCTGGTGCATCGCATCGCGGTAATGCACAAGGGCAAACTGGTTGAGGTCGGAACCCGGGACGAAATCCTTCGCAACCCGAAAGACGAGTACACCCGGAGCCTGATTTCCGCGGTGCCGATCCCAGATCCGGCAGCCCAGAAGGAGCGCCGCGAGAGCCGCATGGGGAGTCGTACCGCGTAGTCAGCTCCCGCCGCGGCCTTTTTCTGCGCATCCGGTAGACTTTTGGCAGCGGTATTGCATGGATGCGGTCCCGCGCGCCCAAGACTTCTCTATCGACAGCGATTCTTTCCACTGTGATTGATCGCCAACGCGACGCAGCCTCATCAGGCGATGCGTCTCCGTCGAAGATGCGCCTCAATCAATCCAAGGACACAAACTCATGGCTATCGCCACTCGAAACGATCTGCGCAATGTCGCGATCGTCGCACACGTCGACCACGGCAAGACGACACTTGTCGACGCCATGCTTCGCCAGACCAACTCCTTTGCTGCTCACGCTCACCTCGAAGAGCGCGCCATGGACTCGAACGACCTCGAGCGCGAAAAGGGCATCACGATCCTCGCGAAGAACACTGCGATCTCGTACGAGGGCATTCACGCCACCGAGGGTCCGGTCACGATCAACGTCATCGACACCCCCGGCCACGCCGACTTTGGTGGTGAGGTCGAGCGCGGACTGTCGATGGTGGATGGCGTCGTGCTACTCGTTGACGCAAGCGAGGGCCCACTGCCACAGACCCGCTTCGTTCTTCGCAAGGCCCTCGAGGCCAAGCTTCCGGTCATCCTGCTCGTCAACAAGACGGACCGTCCGGATGCCCGCATCGACGAGGTCGTCACCGAGTCGCAAGACCTTCTGCTCGGTCTCGCCTCCGACATGGCAGACGACGTTCCCGACCTCGACATCGACATGATCCTCGACGTTCCCGTCGTCTACGCTTCCGGTCGTAACGGCGCCGCGAGCTGGAACAAGCCGGAGAACGGCACGCTGCCCGACAACGCCGACCTTGAGCCGCTGTTCGACGCCATTCTCAAGCACATCCCGGCTCCGACCTACGACCCGGAGCACCCCCTCCAGGCCCATGTCACCAACCTTGACGCGTCCCCGTTCCTTGGCCGTCTCGCCCTGCTCCGTGTCTTCAACGGCACGATCAAGAAGGGCCAGACTGTTGCCTGGGTTAAGCACGACGGAAGCGTTAGCAACGTTCGCGTGACCGAGCTGCTGATCACCCGGGCTCTCGACCGTTTTCCGACCGAGTCCGCCGGCCCCGGTGACATTGTCGCGGTAGCCGGCTTCGAGGACATCACCATCGGTGAGACGCTGGCCGACCCCAACGACGTTCGCCCGCTGCCGACCATCACGGTCGACGATCCCGCGATCTCGATGACCATTGGCACGAACACGAGCCCGGTCATCGGCAAGATCAAGGGGCACAAGCTCACCGCCCGAATGGTGAAGGATCGCCTCGACCGCGAGCTCGTCGGTAACGTCTCCATCAAGCTCGTCGACATCGGTCGTCCGGATGCCTGGGAGGTCCAGGGCCGAGGAGAGCTTGCTCTGGCCATCCTCGTCGAGCAGATGCGTCGCGAGGGATTCGAGCTCACAGTCGGCAAGCCACAGGTCGTCACCAAGCGCGTCGGTGGCAAGGTTCATGAGCCCTTCGAGCACCTCACCATCGATGCTCCGGAGGAGCACCTCGGAGCGATCACGCAGCTCCTCGCAGCCCGAAAGGGACGCATGGAGTCGATGAGTAACCACGGCACCGGCTGGGTTCGGATGGAGTTCATCGTTCCGTCCCGCGGACTCATTGGTTTCCGCACCGAGTTCCTGACCATCACGCGCGGTTCGGGCATCGCCAACGCCGTCTCCCACGGCTATGAGGCGTGGGCGGGCGAGATCACAACGCGCACCAACGGTTCAATCGTGGCCGACCGCGCCGGAGTGGCAACCCCGTTTGCGATGACCGCTCTGCAGGAGCGCATGTCCTTCTTCGTCGAGCCCACCCAGGAGGTCTACGAGGGCATGGTTGTCGGAGAGAACTCCCGTGCGGATGACATGGATGTCAACATCACCAAAGAGAAGCAACTGACCAACATGCGCCAGTCCACCTCCGACGTGTTCGAGCGGATGACCCCGTCGCGCAAGCTCACCCTCGAGGAATGCCTCGAGTTTGCCCGCGAGGACGAGTGTGTAGAAGTAACCCCCGAGTTCGTTCGAATTCGCAAGGTCGAACTCGACGCGAACGCGCGCGCGCGGGCCACTTCACGACTGAAGAAGCAGAACGCCTAGATCCAGCGCGTGTACTAAGCACTCATTGCTCATTGTGGCGCGTTTCGGCGCGCAACTAAGCTGTGGCGCGTAAGCCCTGCATCCCCTTGAGTCACGGAGAAAAACTAATGAGCACCATGCGTCGTCGTATTGCAATTCCTCTCGCCATTGTTCTGGCGGTTTCCTCGGTACCAGTACTCACAGGCTGCTTCGGCAACCCATTGCAGAGCGCGGTAAATGCCGCAACCGGTGGCAAGGTAAATCTTGGCGGTGGCGGAACGCTTCCCGCCGACTTCCCCAAGGCGGTTCCCGTCTACAGCGGCAAGGTCATTTCGGGCCTCGGTCTCGGCAGCGGCAAGAAAGAGATCTGGAACGTCACGGTCGAGATTCCCGGCAGCGACTCGGGCACGAAGATCAAGGACCAGCTCACGGGCGCCGGGTTCAAGGTCCAGGAGTCGGGCACCAGCGACTCAGGCGACAGCCTCGTCGCGACGAGCGCGACCTACGGTGTTCTCGTTGTGACCTCGAAGGACACCGCGAAGGGTTACTGGATCGCCAACTACACAGTTACTCCGGTCGACTCCACCAACTAGCCAGTCTCAGTCGAAGAGTTCGGCAGCGATGTAGCTACCTGTTCGCGGTCCCCTGGGGACCGCGAACAGGGCGGATCCGATGTGTTTGATGTACTCGTTCAGCCGGTCAGTGTCCCAGATCTGGATGTTCTGATGAATCGTGGGGAAATGATTCACGCGACGTTTCCTTGACCATCTTTTCGTGAGTGGGGCGGCTCTGGGGGGAGACTCGTCGGAGCGCGTACCAGACGAGAACGAGGGCGGTAAGCGCGAAGACGAGGGGAATCCACATCTTCCATAGCAGCAACTCTGCGCTGGATGCCCTGGTGGAACGGACCCGGGAGGCGCGGGAATCACGATCGGCGGCCGCCATCCGCCAGGAACCAGCGTGCGCGCCCTCGGGAGAGACCGTGACAGTGGCGGGCAACCCACCGCTGCTGAGTGTGACGACGGTGCTCGATGTGCGACGTGCATCGAGGATGCCACCGTTGACCGTCCAGTAGGAGGTCGTCGAAGTGGTCAACCACGCTGCAGCGAAAGGCCCAGGATTCTGCGAAGCGTTCACCCCGATCGGAAGTCGGCCTCCGGCTCGAACTACCAGTTGTTCGAGAGTCAGAGTCGTCGGTTGCCCGGGGGTCGGTTCAGCGCTCTTCGAGGTCAGAAGGAGGGCGGGGATCCCCTCGTGAGTCGTGCGCGTGCCGGGTGCGACGTTTGATGGCACGCTAACCGTGGTTGCCACCCCACTCGAATCCGCGACGGCGACTGTCGATGGCGGCGTGTAGCTCGGGAGCGGGACGATAATCGCCAGAACTGCGGCTGCGACGAGGAGTAGCCCTGCGATGCCGACGCGCATTCTCACTAGTGCTCGACCGGCCGGTCGACGCCTCAGCGGCCAGAGCAGGAAGAGCATCATCGGAAGGAGGTAGGCAAACCAGCCGAGTACTTCGATGAGGCGAGGGTCGGCGGGTATACCGAGAACACCCGTCAGAAGCGCTGCTTGGACCGAACCCGTCGGGGCTAGCCAGGCAAGATCTACCGTGCTCTGCTGGCCGATCCGGATCCAGCCCGCCTCGTGTGCGGTGCGGAGCGCAGTCAGCACCAAACCTGCCGCGACCAGCACCAGGAAGATTCCGGTGATCCGGAAGAATCGTGCCAGGTTAAGGCGCACCCCGCCGCGATAGATGCCTACGCCGATTCCAACCGCAATCGCGATGCCGATAACCGCGCCAGCGCCAGCTCCGAAGCCACTGGTCGACGACTGGAATGCGGCGAGAAGGAACACCGAGGTTTCGAAACCCTCCTTCAATACGGCGAGAAATGCCATGCCCGCCAAAGCCCACGCGGTTCCATCCCGAAGCGCGTGCGCCGCATTCTCCTCAAGTTCTGCACGCATGTTGCGGGCGTGCGCGTTCATCCAGCCGATCATCCCGGACACGGCGGCGACCGCGACCACGCAAATGACGGACTCCATGGCTTCTTGCTGGACCTGCGGCAGGCTTGCCGAAATCGCCTGCAGGATCAAGCCGACGGCAATGCTCAGGGCGACGGCGACGCCGACGCCGATCCACATCGGTCGCAGAGGCTTGCCTGTACGCCGAAGAAATGCGGCGATGATTCCGACGATAAGTGAGGCTTCGAGCCCCTCGCGGAGGCCGATCACAAGTGTTGCAAGCATGAATTTTTCTTTAGGAACGAAGCTCACCGCTCGAATAGCGGGAGGCGATGAGGGTTGGTAAGGCTAACCTTACCTAGCCAACCCTAATCGGACTCTCACGTTCTGTCCAATAGTGTGAGGGGACACTCAGGAAGTCAGGAGCGCAGGCAATGTCGGTGACAGAACGCGTGCTTTTTGTTCATGCCCACCCCGACGACGAGACCATCGACACCGGGGGAACAATCGCCACCCTGATCGATCGCGGCGCGTGGGTGACCGTACTGACGTGCACGCGCGGCGAACGCGGAGAAGTCATCCCCGCCGACCTGCAGCACGCGCTGCGGTCGCCTGACGAGCTCATCGAGCTTCGAACCGCTGAGCTTGCCAAAGCCATGACGATCCTCGGGGTAACGGATCACCGCTACCTCGGTGACGAGACCGCTCACTGGATCGGTCGTGCCCCGCGCATCTACCGGGATTCGGGCATGACCTGGGGCGCCGATGGTGCAGAGGCGACTGTCGAGACCGACCCCGAGTCGCTAGGTGGCGCCGACTTCGGCGACGTTGCCGCCGACATCGCCGCGGTCATTCTCGACGTGAGACCGGACGTCGTCGTCAGCTACAACGCCAAGGGTGGCTATGGACATCCGGATCACGTCCGCGTTCGGGATGCCTCGGCCCGGGCTGCCGCGGTGTACGACGTTCCGTACTTCGCAATCGACACACAGGGCGAACTAGTCGTTGATATCTCGGCTGCCCTCGACCGCAAGCGCGCTGCGCTTGGCGCGTATCGCAGTCAACTCACCCTGGACGGCGACACCATGGTTTACCCGGGCGGCCAGCGCCTGCCCCTGACAAACGTCGAACGCTATTCCTGGGATCCCAATGACAGCGCGGCACCCATCTCTTTTGCGGACCAGCATCCGGCCGCGCGGTTCGTCGCGGCAGTACTCGGGGGAGTCATCGGAATTGCGATCGGTGCGCTCCTCAGTGTTTACAACCAGTACACCGTGAAGGTTGCGGGTCAGGATGTCTGGGTTGGTGCGCTCGCCGCGACCCTGATCGTCGCGGCCATTCTGGTGGGCTTCCGTCTCGCGTTTGCGACTCGAATTGTTCCCGCATTTGCCGCAGCCGGGGTCATCGCCGTCGTCGCACTCTTCGCTCTGCCCAGCGGCAGGGGAGCCCCGTTGATCCTGCAAACGGGCCCGGGTCTGCTGTGGGAGTTCGCCCCGATCGCACTCGCGATCATCGTGCTGGTGTGGCCGAAGGCGCGGCGTCGCAGGCCGGGTAAGATTGCAAGCCAGAGCAGAAAATCGTCTGTTTCGTGAAAGGACCGTAAGCACTCGTGACGTACGTCATTGCCCTTCCGTGCGTCGACCTCAAAGATCGAGCCTGCATTGACGAGTGTCCGGTTGACTGTATCTACGAGGGCGATCGGATGCTCTACATCCATCCCGACGAGTGCGTCGATTGCGGAGCCTGCGAACCGGTTTGCCCGGTCGAGGCGATCTACTACGAAGACGATGTACCCGATAAATGGGCCGACTACTACAAGGCGAACGTCGAATTCTTCGATGACCTTGGGTCGCCAGGGGGAGCAGCGAAGATCGGCGTGATCCACAAGGATCACCCGCTTATTTCGGCGCTGCCGCCACAGCCCGTCGGGTAGCAGGTAGTTCGTGGCCCTTTCGCTGCCCGACTTTCCCTGGGACACCATTTCCGAGTTTGCCGCTCGCGCTCGCGAGCACGCCGACGGATTCGTCGACCTCTCGGTGGGTTCACCGGTTGACCCAACGCCCGCGTTCATCCGCGAGGCGCTGAGCCAGGCAACGGATGCCCACTCTTACCCTCAAACCGCGGGCAGCGTTCCGCTGCGTGAGGCGATCGTCGCCTGGTACCTGCGGCGCCGCGGGGTCGAGTTGACCGTCGCCAACGTTCTTCCGACCATCGGATCGAAGGAGCTCGTCTCGCTGCTTCCACTCCTGCTCGGACTGGGTGAGGGTGATGTGGTTGTACAACCCACCCTCGCCTACCCCACCTACGCCATTGGCGCGGCGCTCGTCGGCGCAACAGTGCTGTCCTCGGATGACCCTGCCGAGTGGCCGGCAAATACCCGGCTCATTTGGCTCAACTCGCCGAGCAATCCGGACGGGCGCGTGCGCTCGGTGGAGTCGCTTCGCGCCGCCGTTGTTCGCGCTCGCGAGCTCGACGCAGTGATCGTCAATGACGAGTGCTACGCCGAGCTCACCTGGGGAAGCGACGACAGCGAGACGTCCGCGCCCGCGCCGTCGATTCTCGACCCCCTCGTGCTCCAAGGGTCGCGCGACCACGTGCTGTCGGTGTATTCGCTCAGTAAGCAGTCGAATCTTGCCGGCTATCGTGCCGGTTTCGTTGCGGGCTGCAGCGACCTGATCGACGAGATCCTTGCGGTGCGCAAGCATGTCGGGCTGATGCCTCCCGCGCCGGTGCAGGCTGCAATGGTCGCGGCATTGGGCAACGACGAGCACGTGGTCTCCCAGCGGGCCATCTATCGCGCTCGACGCGAGCAGTTGATGGGTGCGCTGCAGACCGCGGGTTTCACGATCGACGACAGCGCCGCCGGACTCTACCTCTGGGCGACTCGGCACGAGCCCGCGCTCACGACCATTTCCTGGTTGGCCGATCGTGGCATCCTTGCCGCGCCGGGTTCGTTCTATGGCGACGATCCGGCCATCCACGTGCGCCTTGCGCTGACCGCGAGCGACGCGGATATCGGTCGTGCGGTCGAACGACTGACCAGCGCGGTTTAGGCACATCCTCCAACGAAGCGCGGTCGGCTTTGGCAGATGCAACGGTTCACTCTGCGGCCAATTAGGCTGTATGCGTGAGTGACGCTGCTGCAAAGACCGCGGAAACGGCCACCCTCCAGTTTGCTGGAGGATCGGCCGAATTTCCGGTTGTGCCCGCGGTAGACGGTCGCAGCGCAATCGACATTTCGACGCTGAGCAAGCAGACCGGTTTCAATACTCTCGACGGTGGATTCGTCAACACTGCGGCCACCAAGAGCGCCATCACGTACATCGACGGAGACCAGGGAATACTTCGCTATCGCGGGTACGCGATCGAGGATGTCGCGTCGAACTCGACGTATCTGGAGGTTGCCTGGCTGCTGATCTACGGCAACCTGCCGACGGTCTCGGAACTCACGGCATTCGACGACAACGTGCGTCGGCACACGCTTCTGCACGAAGACATGCGTCACCTGTTCGATGCGCTTCCTCACAACGCGCATCCGATGTCCGTTCTCTCCAGCGCCGTTTCTGCGTTGTCGACCTACTACCAGGACTCGCTCAGCGTTCACGATCCCGAACAGATCGAGATCTCGACCATTCGCCTTCTTGCCAAGTTGCCGGTCATTGCCGCCTATGCGCACAAGAAGAGCCTGGGTCAGGCGTTCCTCTACCCCGACAACAGCCTGAGTTTTGTCGACAACTTCCTGAAGCTCAACTTCGGCACGATGGCAGAGCCGTATGTCGTCAATCCGGTGGTGAGCAAGGCTCTCGATCGGCTGCTCATCCTTCACGAAGACCACGAGCAGAACGCATCCACTTCTACGGTTCGACTTGTTGGTTCGACCGAGGCCAACCTGTTTGCCTCCGTCTCTGCCGGCATTAACGCGCTGTATGGCCCGCTGCACGGCGGTGCAAACGAAGCCGTTCTCAAGATGCTCAGTGAGATCAAGGATTCGGGCGAGTCTGTCGACACGTTCGTCCAGCGAGTGAAGAACAAAGAGGAGGGTGTTCGGCTCATGGGCTTCGGACACCGCGTCTACAAGAACTTCGATCCGCGCGCCAAGCTCGTTAAGGAGAGCGCCGACGAGGTCCTCGAGGCACTCGGCGTTCAGGATCCGCTGCTCGATATCGCCAAGGAGCTCGAAGCGGTGGCCCTCGCCGACGAGTACTTCATCGAGCGAAAGCTGTACCCGAACGTGGACTTCTACACGGGCGTCATCTACAAGGCGATGGGCTTCCCGTCGCGCATGTTCACGCCGCTCTTCGCGATCGGCCGGCTTCCGGGGTGGATCGCGCACTGGCGTGAGATGAACTCCGATCCGGCCACCAAGATCGGCCGTCCGCAGCAGGTCTACGTCGGAGAGCCGCACCGCGCCTGGCCCGACCGCTAGCTCCTCTCCCATAACCGTTGTGCAGGAGTTTGGGCACCCGAGCCATACGGTTGCTGGGCGACATCGCCTGATTGCCGCGGAACTCCTGCACAACGGTTGTGACAGTGGCTGAGTGGCTGAGTGGCTGAGTGGCTGAGTGGGGGAGTGCCTGAGCGGCTTACGGGTGGAGTTGTGGGTTCAGGTGGATGCCGTCGCCGGTGCGAGCCACGACCTCGACCGCGCCCGTCAGTGAGTTGCGGCGAAACAGCAGGCCGGGGACGCCGCTCAGCTCGACGGCTTTTATCGTTCGAGGTTCGTCACCCAGCACATTGACCTTCGTGCCCGCGGTCACGTAAAGGCCGGCCTCGACGACGCTGTCGTCGCCGATCGAGATTCCTACTCCCGAGTTCGCACCGAGCAGCACGCGCTCGCCGATCACGACTCGCTGAGTGCCTCCGCCCGACAGCGTTCCCATGATGGAGGCGCCGCCGCCCACGTCGGAGCCGTCGCCGACCACGACTCCCTGCGAGATGCGGCCCTCGACCATCGAAATGCCGAGCGTGCCCGCATTGAAGTTGACGTAGCCCTCGTGCATGATCGTGGTCCCCGGCGACACGTAGGCACCCAGGCGAACGCGTGCGGTGTCGGCAATGCGGATGCGCGGCGGCACGACGTAATCGA
>JADGOT010000087.1 GCA_017882805.1 Glaciihabitans sp.
GCAGTATTGAACGTGCTAGGTGTCTCTCTATGAGTTACACCACCAGACCATTGGCCGACTAGGGTAAGCGGGCCAATGGCTTGGGGGCGGGTCAGGGCGATATTCGGGTTGTCGCCCTGACCCGGGTCTTCGAAAATGGCTGGGAGCTTCGCTCCCGGCCATTTTCGCTTTTTGGTGGGCCTTTGGCCCGCCGAAAAGCGAAGAAGACCCGGCAAGCCGGACAGCGCTCTTTGCGCGGCTCCGCCGCGTGTTCGCTTCGCTCACGACCTCCGGCGGCTTACGCGGAGCTTCGGAAATCCGAAAGCGCAGCCGGTAGCCAAAAGAGGTCGTCAGGCGACGGAGCGGGGGATCTCCAGCCAGAGGTCTACCTCGTCGTCCTCGAGGGACTCCTGGCCAAGCGCGCTCGCGCTGCCATCGCCGACTGTTCGCAGGCCGACCACCGTGATCGCGACATCCGAACCCTCGGGAACGGTGCGCGCGATCACCTTGTCGGCGTCGGTACCGCCGAGTGCCTCCGCGAGGCGGTTCAGCACACGTTCCAACTCGTCGTCGGACAGATCGTCGATGCCGCCCTCGTCGAGCAGGGTTACCGTCGCACCGCGGCGGCGCGCTCGCATGACCTGCTCGCGAACAGCGTCGTTGAGCAGCTTTCGACCTCGGATCTCATCCCGAATGGCTCCCTCGAGGTGCAGGCACTCGAGTCGCTCCTCGTCCGTCAGGTCGCCCTCGGACGCCTGGATGGAGCGCAGCATTTCGAGAGCCATCATGCTCGTTTGGTCCAGCCGGAACTGCCGTTCGAACACGTGAGCCTCCTGAGCGGCCTGCCAGTCGGTCGCCTCACGCTCCGCGCGCGCGAAGCGCTGGCCATCACGCGTCGCCTTTGCCACGCCGTTACTGACCACGTGCGAGACGCCAACCCAGACCACGCTGCCGATCACGCCGATGCCGCCGAGCGCCCCGAAGCCCCCCGACCAGACCACAGTCTGAACCACCAGGAATCCGACACCGATCCAGGCGAACGTGTGCCTGCGCCTAGTCGAGGTGATCGTCATGAGCGTGCCAACCGCCGCCACGTACCACGTGCCATAACCATTGTGCTTCGTGGGGTCGAGCTGGGCGGTCACCAGAATCGGAAGCGCGATGACCGCGGCAAGATTCACCGACGCCATCCAGATCGGCATTCGGGTGGGGCCGAACGGAACCAAACTCACGACAGACGCCACGAAGTACACGCCCATGGCCAGGAAGATTGGGGCGTCGCTGAAGGCAATGTGCTGCGTCAGTGAATAGGTTGCGAGTACAAGGTGGTACGCCGAGAACAGACCGGCCATGCCGACGATGAGATAGCGCGGAACACCGATGTTCACGACTTCCCGCCCTTCTCGGGAGAAAACAGGCTGGCGTCGAGCTCATCCGATGGGTGGCTCGCGGCCTTCGGGGCTGGCCACAGAACCGTGATAGTTGTGCCGCGGTGCGGTGCCGACACGACCCGCGCTTGTCCTCCCGCGTTGCCCACCCGTTCCACAATTGACACTCGAACGCCCAGTCGCTCGGTCGGCACAGTATCCGCATCGAAACCGGCGCCGCTGTCGCCAACCTCGACCTGGATACCGCCCGGGCGCAGACCCTTGATCGCAACCCAGCGCTTGACACGCGTCGACTCGCCGGCATGCTGCACGCTGTTCACCATTGCCTGCGTTGATGCGGCAACGATCGCCTCGGCGACGGCGGTCGGAATCGATCGGGGACCGACCTCGGAGAGTCGAACCTGTATCGGTCGGGACATCCCGCCGGCGGCATCCGCGATGCGCTGAGCAATGGCTCTCAGTTTCACGGTCGAGCCGTCGTCGGGTTGAACCAGAGCCGCGTCGTGGAGGTATCCAATGGCATTGCCCGCCATGACGGCCGCCAGTTTCTTCGCCTCGGGACTGTAGGCCCTGGCCGCGGAGAGAAGGGTCGTCAGCACGCTGTCGTGCACGATGGAGTCGACCTGTACTCTCTCAACCTCGGTCGCGTGGTGACGAACCGCATGGCCGTAGCGCTCGAGAGCCGCGCTCTGGGCGATGTCAACGTTTGTTGCGGTTTGCCGCAGCATCGTAATCAGCACGACGACCGCGCCACCAAGGATGATCGAGTACACCGAGTCGAGAATCGCGGCGGGAACCGGCTCAGCGCCACCCGGAGGAGTCATCCGGGCAATGCCGTATAGCGAGGGCACCGCAAACAGGTAGATGGCCGACCACCGAGTCGGAAAGGCGATCGCGGCGGTCGAAGTAGCCACCGTAAGCAGGTAGTACAGCCACTGGTTGTCGGTGGGTGAGTGCGGAGTGACGACGTCAAACGGCCAGGTCACGAGCACCGCAACGAAGACGAGAGCGACGACTCCGTGCGAGATTCGAACGAAACGCACGATGATCGAGCAGAGCAGCGCGATGAGCAGGCTGGCGACGATTGCGACGCTCGAAACAAGTAGCCAGGTCGGGTTGGACTCGCGGGACTGGGAGAGGAGTGGCCCCGCGGTCTGTGCGGCAAAAACGAGACTTCCCGCTGCAACCGAGCGAGAGAGAACGATCTCAACCTGTTTGCGGCTGACGGGGTTTCGCGCCTGTTTTTGCGCGGGTGCGCGCAGGTCGGCAGCGGGCTTAGACGACATCCCCGCCATCCGGATCCAGCCCGGGCAGAATTCCATCTTCGACCGCTCGACGAAGCAGGTCGACCTTGGTGGGGGCAGGTCGACCCACCTCCACGTACTTCACCCGAATTCGATCGAGATATTCGCGTGCCGTGGAATAACCGATACCGAGCTGCTCGGCGGCAAGCTTCAGCGGAAGGCCGGACGCGTACAGATGCAGGATCTCGCGCTCGCGACGGCCCAGCTGGGCCTTGGAGAAGTCGCGGTCGGCGTCGATTGCCGTCGCCCACTCCAGATTGTTGAGAACCTCGCCGCGAGCGACGGTTGCGGCGGCCTGTAGCACGGTCTTGGTCGCGGACGACTTCGGGATGACTCCGGCTGCTCCCGCAGCTAGCGCCTCGCGAACGCTTGCCACGCGGTCGGCAATGCTGTGCACGAGAACGGCAGCGCCGATTCCCTGCACCCGCTTCACGTTGTCCGTGACGGTTGAGCCGTCGCCCAGCGACAGGTCGAGCACCACTACGTCGATCTCGCGACCGGCGAGACCGCTCAGGAGCTCATCGACGGTTGCCGCGGCCAGCACAAAGTCGTAACCGTCATCCAGGAATGCTGCCTTGAGTCCCAGCCGCACTGACTCGTGGTCATCCACCACGGCAACCCGAACTCCGCTCGGTTGCACCACAGCGTCTGTCTCGTGCACAGTTGCCTGCACCATGATCGTTCCCGTCTACCCCTTGGGGGCGCCAGCGAATGCCAACCCAATGGTAACGGGATTGGGCTGCCCCGGGCGGGAACTTGACCGATAGAGTCTGCACCATGCGAATTAGGTCGGTATTTCTCGCAGCGGCAGCGGCCTTGGTTCTCGTCGGACTCTCTGGATGTTCGGTCGGGGCGAACGACCCCGAGCACATTGATTCGTTCGCCGCGAAGTACACCATCGCCCAAAGCGGGGTGGTGCACGCTGTCGAAACCATCCACTATGACTTCGGGAATACTCCCGCACGCCATGGAATCCTGCGTTTCCTCAATTCGCACTTCGTGCAGAACGCGACCCAGGATCGCGTGTACAAGTACACCAATTTGACCGTTTCGTCCCCCACCGGGGCTCCCGCTCTGTTCTCAACTGCGACGCAGGAGGACGTGCTCATCCAGGTGGGCAACAAGAACGCCACCGTGAGCGGCAAGCAGACCTACGTGCTCAGCTATGACATCCACGGCGCGCTAAATGCCACCGCAAACGCCGACGGCACCAAACTCGACGAGTTCTACTGGAACGTCACCGGCTCCGAGTGGCAAATCCCCATCGACTCCACGAGTGTGACTGTCATCGGGCCCTCCGCGCCGAGCGCCGTTACCTGCGCGTCCGGTGCACCGGGATCGGACACCAGTTGCCTGAGCCAAACCAAGACTGCGAATGGCGGAACCTTCACCCAGGGCGTGCTCCCCGCGGGCAACGGTGTCACTGTCGATGTCGGCTGGCCTGTCGACACTTTCGGTTCCGCGGCTCCGATCCTCGAGCCGCGAATGTCGCCGGACGCTGCGAACGTGTACGCCGGATCCAATGACGGACCAGACCCGTTCTGGACTCCCTGGAACTGGGGCGTTGGCCTCGGCCTCCTCGTACTAATTCCCGTTGCGTACCTGGTGTTTGTGCGAGTGCGCCAGCGAGACCAGGAATTCGGGGGCGAGACGCCCGGAACGATTCCGACGGATCTCACCAACGCGCCCATTACCCGCGCGCCGCTGAACGAGACCGTTGTCGCGCAATACGAACCGCCGAAGGGATTCCCGGTCGGTGCGGTCAGTCTTCTCATGACGAAGCAGCAGTCCAAGATTGACGTCACCGTGACGCTGCTCGATCTGGCTGCACGGGGCCACCTCAGGATCGAAGAAGTGCCCGGCGGCAGCCGAGGCAAGGCGCTCGACTACAACCTTGTGCCCACCCCGGAGAAGGCAACAGTCGGCGATACCGCGGCGCTGCTGCCGCATGAGAGCCTTCTGCTGCTCGACCTCTTTGCGAGCGGCAAGAAAACCGTCAGCCTTTCGACCCTGAAGTACACGTTCTATTCCCAGTACACCGCCGTCGAGACCGCGATCAACGCCTGGGTGCAGAGCGGCAAATACTTCCTCGACAAGCTCACGCGCACGCATCCGGTGCTCGGCTGGACCGTCGCTGCGGCAGTAGCCACCTTCATCGCCATGCTGTTCTTTGACAAGGCATGGACGCTCTGGCCGATCGGCGCGTTCGTGGGGTCGATTCTCAGCCTGAGACAGGCAAGGCGAGCGGTGCGCAGAAGTGCGTTGGGTCACGCGGTGTTCGTGCAACTGCAGGGTTTCAAGCTCTACATCGCCACCGCCGAGGCAAACCAGATTCACTTCGAGGAGGGAACCGACGTGTTCAGTCGATTCCTGCCCTGGGCGACAGCCTTCGGTGAGGCCGACCACTGGACCAGTGTGTTCGCCCAGTTGGCGAAAGAGGGCAAGTACGACGCCACACCCAACTGGTACGTGGGGAATCAACACCTGCTTACTACCGCCGGGCTGACCGGATCGCTCGCCGCCGTCTCCTCGCTCGGAGCTGCCGTGAGCAGTTTCTCGAGCTTTGCAGCGGAATCGATGTCGGCATCGCCGCCCTCGACGGGTTCGAGTGGCGGATCGGGCTTCGGCGGCGGCGACTTCGGCGGGGGCGGCAGCAGCGGGGGCGGCGGTGGCGGTGGTGGCGGCGGAAGCTGGTAGCGCGACCCGCCTCTACGCTCGAGTCAGCGTCGCCACGGCCTCAACGTGATGGGTATTCGGAAACAGATCGAAGGCTCTTAGCCCAACGAGTTCGTAACCCCGCTCGGCGAATAGTCCGACGTCGCGGGACAGTGCGACCGGATCGCACGCCACGTAGACGATCTGCTCCGGCTGCAGTGTCGTGAGCGCCGCGACGACCTCCTTGCCAGCGCCGGCCCTGGGCGGATCGAGTACAACGGTCGCGCCCACCAGCCGTTCACCCGACGAGGCGAGCTGAAGAATCCAGCGCTCTACCCGTGCCGTAACGGCTCGTGCGCCCAGCCACTCGCTCAGGTTCTCGCCCGCGTGCTCCGTCGCGCGTGGATCGCTCTCGACGCTCGTGATCCTGGTCGTCTCGCCAAAGCGATCACCCACGGCAGCGGCTAGCAATCCGACACCGCCGTAGAGGTCGAGATTCTTCGCACGAGGGTCGAAGGCAGCCGCGTCGATCGCATCCTGAACCGCCAGCGTCAGCGTCTCCGCCGCCGCCCGGTGCACCTGCCAGAATCCACCATCGTCGACGCGAAACTCGCGCTCGCCGACAAGCTCGCGGATGACCGAGGGCTTCTGTCGACCAACGATGAGTCGTGCTCCGCCGGTCGACGGTTCGAGCACGTCAATGTGTTCCTCGCCGATAAAGTGTTGCCCGAGCGGGGCCGCCTCCTGCACGCCCGCAGTCGCGAGGGGCAGATCGGTTACCGGGATCACGCGGTGTGATCGAGCGGCGAATGGACCCGGCCGACCGTCTGCGTCGACCTGCAGGCGCACCCGGGTGCGCCATCCGGTTCCGTCCTCGCTGCCGGGCAGAGCCTCGACGGACACGTCTTGCTCGACACCCGCCATTCGCTTCAGCGAATCGACCAGCACCTGACGTTTGAGTTCGCGCTGATGGTCGATTCGGATGTGCCCGAACTCCGCGCCACCCGGCCGGTCGCTGGGGTCGCGATCGATGCTCGCCGCCGACCAGACGTGCGGCTGGCGAAACTCGCTCGGCTCGATCACGCTCACCGTATCGGCGCGCCAGAACGACTTCTTCGAGTCCTCCGTGATGCGGGCGCGAACGGTCTCGCCCGGAATCGCGTCCGAGACGAAGATCACTCGACCGTCGTGTCGCGCGACCGAGATACCACCGTGCGCGACATTGGTAACCTCGAGGTCGAGCTCTTTACCCAGCATTTCGCTCACCCAGAAAGCTTAGGAGTATGGTGCGCCTGTATCTGGCCTCCACGTCACCCGCACGGCTCGCAACACTGCGAGCCGCCGGGATCGAACCGATCCTTGTGTCGAGTGGCGTCGACGAAGAGGCCGCCGTCGAGCTGGCCGGGCCGCTCAGCGCGCCCGAAATGGTGCTTCTGCTGGCGCGGCTGAAAGCCGAAGCTGTCGTTGGTCGACTCGTGGACGGCGAACCGATCGACGGGTTCATTCTTGGCGGAGACTCGGCCTTCGAAATCGATGGTGCGGTGTATGGCAAGCCGCACCTTCCCGAGGTTGCTCGCGAGCGCTGGCTGGCCCAACGAGGGCGCGAAGGGTACCTTCACTCGGGGCACTGGCTGATCGATCATCGCGCGTCCTCTCTTGCTTCGGTCGCAGAACCCATTGAAGGGCGGGGCGGCGTTTCCACAGCGGCCGTGCGATTCGCCGACTCGATCACCGACGCCGAGATCGACGCCTACATCGCGACGGGTGAACCTCTCGAGGTCGCCGGGGCGTTCACCATCGACAGCCTCGGCGGGGCATTCATCAGCGAGGTGCGTGGCGATCCGCATGCCGTTGTCGGGCTCTCGCTTGCCCTCGTCCGTGAACTGCTGATCGAATTTGACGTGAGCTGGCCGGACCTCTGGACCGGCAAGTTGTAGGCATCGGCAGAGGGTTCGCATCCTTTTTGTGAGCTCTCCCCAAAAGCGTGCCCCCTGAACCCCAATAGGCTTACGTGTTATGCCCCGCATCACCAAGGTCCTGATTGCCAATCGTGGAGAGATTGCGGTGCGCGTCATCCGTGCCGCCCGCGACAGTGGCATCACCTCTGTCGCCGTGTACGCCGACCAAGATAGGGATGCCCGGCACGTCAAGCTCGCCGATGAGGCCTACGCCCTCGACGGGACAACCTCGGCCGAGACCTATCTCGTCATCGACAAGATCCTGTCGGTCGCGCGCCGGTCGGGCGCCGACGCCATCCACCCCGGCTATGGCTTTCTCGCCGAAAATGCCGAGTTTGCGCAGGCGGTTATTGATGCCGGAATCATTTGGATCGGCCCGTCACCGGACGCCATAGAAAAGCTCGGCGACAAAGTCTCTGCGCGTCACATCGCCGAGAAGGTCGGCGCGCCGCTCGCCCCCGGCACCCTGAACCCGGTTTCGGGCGCCGAGGAGGTGCTCGAGTTCGTCGACATCTATGGGCTCCCAGTCGCCATCAAGGCCGCGTTCGGCGGCGGCGGGCGCGGGCTCAAAGTTGCGCGCACCCGAGAAGAGATTCCCGAACTGTTCGAGTCCGCGACCCGCGAGGCGATCGCCGCCTTCGGTCGCGGCGAATGCTTCGTCGAGAAGTATCTGGATGAACCGCGTCATGTCGAGACCCAGTGCCTCGCTGACTCGCACGGCAATGTGGTTGTCATCTCGACTCGTGACTGCTCGTTGCAGCGCCGCCACCAGAAGCTCGTCGAGGAAGCGCCGGCGCCATTCCTATCAAAGGAGCAGAACCTCGCGCTCTACACGTCATCCAAAGCCATCCTTAGGGAGGTCGGCTACGTCGGAGCGGGGACCTGTGAGTTCCTGGTTGCAAAGGACGGCACGATCTCGTTCCTCGAGGTGAACACTCGACTGCAGGTAGAGCATCCCGTGTCCGAGGAGGTCACCGGCATCGACCTCGTTCGCGAGCAGTTCCGGATCGCCGAGGGCGGCGTGCTCGACTATGACGACCCCGTGCCGCACGGGCACTCCTTCGAGTTCCGCATCAATGGTGAGGATGCCGGACTCGGCTTCCTGCCCTCCCCCGGGCCGGTCAACACGCTTCGCCTCCCTGGTGGCCCCGGCGTGCGCGTCGACAGCGGCGTCACCACCGGCGACGTGATCACTGGGGCGTTCGACTCCCTGCTCGCCAAGCTCATCGTGACGGGCTCGTCCCGCGAGGACGCACTCGAGCGCTCCCGCCGGGCGCTCGACGAGTTTGAGGTCACCGGGCTACCCACCGTGCTTCCATTCCACCGCAAGATCGTCCGCGACCCGGCGTTCGCATCGTCGCCGTTCACGATCTACACCCGTTGGATTGAGACCGAGTTCGTGAACGACATCGAGCCGTGGTCGGGCGAACGGGAATACGACACGGGCGGAGCGTCCTCGCGCCACAAGGTGGTTGTCGAGGTCGAGGGCAAGCGAGTCTCGGTCTCGCTTCCTTCGAAGCTGCTTCCGGCATCGGGCTCGCTCGCCAACGTCGCGGCACCCAAGCGTCGAGCTAGCGGATCGGTCAGCAGTGCAACCGGCGACAGCGTCAAGGCTCCGATGCAGGCAACCGTCGTGAAGCTCGCGGTCAAGGATGGCGACAAGGTCGTCAAGGGCGACCTCCTGCTCGTGCTCGAGGCCATGAAGATGGAGCAGCCAATCACGGCTCACAAGGACGGAACCGTCAACGCGGTGAACGCCGCCGTCGGTGCCACTGTCTCGTCGGGGCACCTCCTCCTCAACATCGCCGACTAACCCCGCCTGCCGTCGCTCGGCCGCGCTGAGGTTTGCGCACGACGCGGTGGTACGTACGTGCGCGAGGAGCGCAAACCTCAGCGCGGGCGACTTGAGTGCGGCAAACCGGCGGTCGCGAGCACGCTTCGCAATCGCGAAAGCGAAACTGCGTCGATCCATTCCCAGCGCGCGACATTCGGATGAGTCGCGGTGGCACGGAGTCGGTTCTCTCGTCGCTTCTCGTCCATCACGATCGATGCGGCGTCTCTCCCGTGAGCGAACTCAGTGCGCAGGTACTTCCCGAAACCATCGAACTCGCCGATGAGGTTGAACTCGGGCCACCAAAAGTCAACAATGCCAATGAGTCCCGCTGAGTCGTAGAACGGCTGTTGTAGTACCGGAGGAGGGAACCCGAGGACACTCATGCCAACCCGACTCACCGATTCCCCCGGGGAATCCGCGGCACCATCAGCGAACGCGACTGCGGCAGCGCACTTTCGTTTCCCCGGCACCGGGCCCATCGAGAGAGAGCCCGTCACGAGTTCCGAGTGGTCGATGGCCGGCCTGATCGTCTGGCGGTGAGGGTTCGTTGATCCATGCAGCGCGGCGTCGCAAGCCACGACCCCTTGCGCGAAGGTGCCCCACCTGGCCACGTCAATGACCGTTCGAGCAATCGTGGTCACCCGTATACCCTCGACAATTTCGAAGGAGGTGACATCCGGAATGTAGGAACGCCGCAGGGCCGCATTGGAGCGTCCACCCGCGGCCGGAGCGCTCGCAACGTCAATGCGATCGGGCATTTTGCCGACAGTTGGGATGCGCCACAATGCGGCGGCCGCGAATCCCGCATAGACAAGCTCCCCATTCCACGACAGATCCGTTGCTCGCACACGCGCGAGGAAGCTGTCGGTCCGCGCCAACTGTGGATCACCACTGACGCATTCGCGGCGCCGATAGACACCGCGCGCGACCGGGATCAGCTCACCGCTTCGAGCGAGCGCGCGCAACTCGGCCTCTTGTCCCCGCGATCGAAAATCCCGCGCAAGTACGAATTCATTGCGCCAATCGGTTTCAAGAACATTCGTCACACCGCCACAATGCCCCGCGCCCTTCGCCGGCGGCGACCGATCGATTCATCCTGTGCACAGGTACTCGATCGCGTCGCCTTGGCGGAGTAGGCGTGCCAGCGCTGAGGTTTGCGCCTGAAGCGGATGTACGTACCTGCGCGTCGGGCGCAAACCTCAGCGCCGGCGTGAGCGCGGGATTAGTTGACTATGTGCATGGCCCGGGCGGCGTCGGTGATGCTGCCGGTGAGGGACGGATAGACCGAGAAGGCGCGGGCGAGCTGGTCGACCGTAAGGCGATGCTCGACGGCGAGGGCGATCGGCAGGATGAGCTCCGATGCGCGGGGCGCGACGATGACACCACCGATGACGGTTCCCGAGCCAGTGCGCGCGAACAGCTTCACGAACCCGTCCTTGAGACCCATCATCTTGGCGCGTGGATTGGAGGCGAGCGGCAGCTTGTAGATCTCGCCCTGGGCGATGCCGTCCTCGATCTGCTTCTGCGTCCAGCCGACGTTGGCGATCTCCGGATTGGTGAAAATATTCGACGTGATGTTGCGCAGTTCGGTGGGATTCACGGCATCCCCCATCGCGTGAAAGACCGCCGTTCGTCCCTGCATCGCGGCGACTGATGCGAGCGGCAGAAAGTCGCTGCAGTCGCCCGCCGCGTAGATCGACGGCATCGAGGTGCGGGCCACCCGATTCACCCGGATGTGCCCGGTGTCGGTGAGCTGAACCCCCGCCTCCTCAAGGCCAATACCCTCGGTGTTCGGCAGCGAGCCAACCGCAAGCAGGCAGTGGCTGCCCTCGACAGTGCGCCCGTCGGCCAGCGTCGCGACCACTCCGGTCTTGGTGCGCTTAACGGAGTCGGCGCGGCTCTTGTTGAGAACGGTCATCCCGCTGCGGGTAAAGACGTCTTCGATCACACGCGCCGCGTCGGCATCCTCGTTGGGCAAAACCTGGTCACGGCTCGAAATGAGCGTCACCTTCGAACCGAGGTTCACGTACGCGGAGGCGAACTCCGCACCGGTCACACCCGATCCAACGACGATGAGGTGCTCTGGCGCCTGGTCGAGTGTGTACAACTGTGTCCACGTAAGGATGCGCTCGCCGTCGGGCATCGCCGTCTTCAGAGTGCGCGGTCGCGCGCCGACCGACACGACGATAGTGTCCGCGTCGATCTCGTCGAAATCGGTACCCTTGCTGCCTGCCCCGGTGGACACGACGACGCGATTGGGGCCATCCAGGCGTCCTTCGCCCTGAACGATTCGGACTCCGGCCTTGATGAGCTGGGACTTCATGTCCTCGGACTGTTGCCGAGCGAGTCGAAGGAGCCGCTCATTAACCGCAGCAAAGTTGACCGCAACCTCCGGGCGAACCGGGCGACCGTTGTCCCCCCGCGTGAAGAACTGCACGCCAAGGTCAGCGGCTTCGGCAATGTTCTTTGCGGCTTCGGCCGTCGCGATGAGTGTCTTCGATGGCACGACGTCTGTGAGCACCGCGGAACCGCCGACTCCCGTGCGTTCGACCAGGGTGACTTCGGCGCCCAACTGTGCGCCGGCCAGGGCGGCCTCGTACCCGCCTGGTCCCCCGCCCACGATCGCGATGCGCTGTTTCCGCTCGAACTCATAGGCCATACCGCAATTGTCCTCCGTCGCGCGAGCCCCCGCCAAACCGGGTGCATTCTGTCGCGACCGGGGGCAAGCTGGAAGGGACGGACAAGGGAGAGATTCAGATGTCCAAACAAACCATTGCGACAGCAGAAGTGACGATCGCCGCGAGCGCGAAGCGCGTGTGGGACGCGCTGACGGATCCCGCGATCATCAAGAAGTACATGTTCGGTAGCGAGGTGTCGAGTGAGTGGGCCGTGGTCGAGTCCACGCCCTAAAGTGGTTGGATGCCAACGCCGACACAGAACGTCCTGGACGACCCCCGCGCAGATCCTTTTGAGATCGCGGCGCAGGCGGCAGCCGAAATCGCGGATCGAACCGGTATCGCCTCTCACGACATTGCACTAACGCTGGGCAGCGGATGGGCCAGAGCCGCTGACCTGATCGGCGAGACCACCGCGACCCTGACCGCATCCGAGATCGTGGGATTCAGCGCGCCAGCTCTGGCCGGTCACGTCGGCACGATCCGCTCGATACTGCTCCCTAACGGCAAGCGCGCGCTGGTCATCGGCGCCCGCACGCACTACTACGAGAACCACGGAGTTCGACGGGTAGTGCACAGCGTGCGCACGGCGGCCGCGACCGGGGCAACAATCATGATTCTCACGAACGGTGCGGGCGGCATCCGCGAGTCGTGGACACCGGGAACCCCGGTGTTGATCAGCGACCACATCAACCTCACCGGCGACTCGCCGCTCGAGGGCGCGACCTTTATCGACCTCACCGACCTGTACTCATCGCGGCTTCGTGCCATCGCTCGTAGCGTGGATGCAACGCTCGACGAGGGTGTCTACGTACAGAACCGTGGGCCCCACTACGAGACCCCCGCGGAAGTGCAGATGGCGAAAATCATCGGCGGGCAGATCGTGGGGATGTCCACCGCGCTGGAGGCGATCGCCGCGCGGCAAGCCGGTATGGAAATCCTGGGGATGTCACTCATCACTAATCTCGCCGCGGGCATCCAGAAGACCCCGCTCAATCACGCCGAAGTGATTCAGGCAGGCAAGGACGCCGAGCCCGTCATCAGCGCGCTCCTCGCAAAGATCGTCGAGCTGCTGTGACCGGCGATAAGCCCGCGGCCAGTGATACTCGGGCGCTTATCGCCGCAGCGCGAGCGTGGCGCGACCAGGATCCAGACGACCAGACGCGCACCGAGCTCGATGACCTGATTCGCGATGTGGAGTCGGGTTCGACCGCCGCCACGGCAGAGTTAGCAGATCGTTTCGCGAGCCGACTTGAGTTCGGCACCGCCGGTCTTCGCGGCGAACTCGGGGCTGGGCCGAATCGGATGAACAGAGTCCTCGTTGCCCAAGCCGCTGCGGGGCTGTCCGCGTTCCTGACCTCGCGCGAGCAGTCTCCCACCGTCGTGATCGGCTACGACGGGCGCACGAATTCGCGCGTGTTCGCCACAGACACCGCCGAAATCATGGCTGGCGCCGGGGTGCAGGCAACGTTGCTGCCTCGCCTCCTCCCGACCCCGGTACTCGCGTTCGCGGTTCGGTGGCTTGGAGCGAGCGCGGGCGTGATGGTTACCGCGAGTCATAACCCGGCTGCCGACAACGGCTACAAGGTGTATCTCGGGGGCGTAGACGCCGGATCGCAGATCGTTCCGCCGTCGGACGGCCAGATCGCCGAACGCATCCTCGCCGTCGCAGCGGGGAGCGTTCGGGACTTGCCGAGATCGAGCGATTACACGGTCGCCGGCGAGGATGTACTCGATGCCTACGTCTCGGCGACGTCGACGATGGGTGCTGCGACCGCGCAGCTCCGACTCGTCTATACCGCGATGCACGGCGTCGGCTGGGAGACCGCGCGGCGCGTGCTCATCGCGGCGGGGTTCGACGAGCCCGCGGTCGTCGCGGAACAGCTCGAGCCTGACCCCACCTTTCCCACGGTCGCGTTTCCCAATCCCGAGGAGCCCGGGGCGCTTGATCTCGCATTTGCTCGAGCAACAGCGACCAATGCGGAGCTGATAATTGCCAACGACCCGGATGCCGATCGACTCGCTGTCGGTGTTCCGGACGGGAACGGCTGGAGACGCCTCAGCGGCAACGAGGTTGGTTTGATCCTCGGCTGGCGTGCCGCCGAACGCAACGCCTCCGGCACGCTTGCATGCTCAATTGTCAGCAGCCCAGGGCTCGCCGCGGTTGCCACGACGCTCGGCCTGAATCATGTCGAAACACTCACGGGATTCAAGTGGATTTCTCGCGCACCAAACCTCGTCTTCGGCTTCGAGGAAGCGCTCGGCTACCTCGTTGACCCGCACGTGCTGCGCGACAAGGACGGAATCTCGGCCGCACTCGACATCCTCTCGCTTGCCTCCGCGCTTAAGGCCGACGGCAAGACGCTGGCCGACCACGCCGACGAGTTCGCAGAGCGATTCGGAGCTTTCGACTCGTCGCAGATTTCTCTTCGATTCACCGACCTGGTCGAGATACCGCGGACAATGAACCGATTCCGCGATCACGCCCCGACGACGATCGGTGGTGAGGCTGTCGCAAGGATTGATGACTTTCTCGGCGGGTTTGGCGAATTCCCGCCGAGTGACATCCTGCGCATTTGGATGGTCGACGGTTCCCGAATCGTGGTGCGACCAAGCGGAACAGAACCGAAACTCAAGGTGTACATCGACGCATCCAGCATGGTTGGTAGTGCGCGGGAACGGATCACTGCCGCGAGAGCGATGGTCGCAACGCTCGACCGCGGGATGCGCGACCTTCTGGCTCACCCGTGATTCACCAGCTCAATGCACCTTCCGGTGGTTGGCCTGACGATTACGGTATTCGTCCGCCGCACACCCGCTACTCCAGGGCGTCCTGCAGTTTCCGAGTGAGCTCCGCCGTATCGAAGTAGTTGTGCACCACGATGACATCGGCATTTGTCTTGCCGATGGCATCGACGAACTCTGGACTCGTCAGGATGATCTGCGCCCCCACGGCGTCCCTGTCGAGCGTCGCGAGGTGGGCGGCCGTAACATCGGCTTGAATTCCGAGGCGGCCGAGCACCCGCTCCGCATTGACCTTGAGAATGCCGCTCGAACCAATTCCCGCCCCGCAGATGGCGACTATCTTCACGTCGTGCCTTCGAAGAGTCTTTGAACTTCGCCCACCGTGGTTGCCGCCGCGAGATCGGTAATCGCAGACGAGTCGTTGAAGTGGTTGGCAATTTCGGCAACGAGTGCGACGTGAGCGTCCGGGCTATCGACGGCGAGCGCCAGCACGACGCTCACCGGATCGTTGTATGGATGCCCAAAATAGATCGGTGTCGCGAGGGTCACCACTGCGATCCCATCTTTCAACACCTCCGGCCCCGGACGGGCGTGAGCCAGCGCCAGTCCCGGAGCGATCACAACATACGGACCATGCTCATCGATCATGCGAATCATCTCGTCCGCATAGGAGGGCTTGGCAATTCCCGCTGCCGTGAGCGCCGCGCCCGCTGCGCGCACAGCACCCTGCCAGTTCTTGACCTCGACTCGGAGGGAGATGGCTTCGGCAGGCAACGGTGGTAACGACATTTAGGATCGACCGAACCCCTGCAGGATCTGCGTGGTCAGGTCCTCGCGATCCTCGATCGAAAGAAAGGCTGCTGCGGCCGCGTTCAGCTGGAACACCTCAAGATCGGCAAGGTCGTAACCGAATGTCTCCGCCAGGACCGCAAGCTCGCGACTAAGGGTCGTATTGCTCATGAGACGGTTGTCGGTGTTCACGGTCACGTTGAAGCCCAACTGGTACAACAGGTCGAACGGATGATCGATCATCTCGTCACCCCACTGCGCAATCGTTCCCGTCTGGAGATTGGATGACGGGCTCGTCTCGAGCGCGATCTCACGGTCCTTCACCCACTGCGCGATCGGGCCGAGCGCGACAAAGCTGCTCTCCTCGTCTTCGCGCTCGAGGGTGATGTCCTCTGCGATCCGAACTCCGTGTCCCAGCCGCATGGCGCGACCGTCGAACAGTGCGCTCTCGATGCTCGCGAGCCCGGCCGCCTCGCCGGCGTGAACTGTGCGCGGCATATATTCCCGCGCGAGGTAGTCAAAGGCGGCCTTCAGGTTCGAGGGCGGGAATCCATTTTCTGGACCGGCAATATCGAAACCGACCACACCCCGATCGCGGTGGCGCACGGCCAGTTCGGCGATCTCGAGCCCGCGATCAAGGTGGCGCATTGCACTCACCAGCTGGCCGACTCGGATGTTCTGGCCCGTTGCCCGCACATCCTCGACGCCTGCTTCGAGGCCAGACTGTACCGCCTCAACGACCTCATCCAGGGAAAGCCCCTTAGTGAGGTGCTGCTCGGGAGCCCAGCGAATCTCGCCATAGATCACGCCGTCGGCGCCGAGATCCTGCACAAACTCGCGTGCGATCCGAGCGAGGTGATCGGGTGTCTGCATCACTGCGATGGTGAGGTCGAAGGTCTTGAGGTAGTCGACCAGATCGCCGGAGTCGCAGCTCTCGTCAAACCACGCCTGCAACGACTCGGGATCGCCGGCCGGGGTCTCTAACCCGATCTCGCTCGCGATTTCGAGGATGGTTGAGGGGCGCAAGCCACCGTCGAGGTGGTCATGCAGCGAGATCTTGGGGAGAGCGGTAATGCTCGTTCCCTCGAGGGGTAGAAGGTAGTCTGTGCGCTGCGAGTTCATGCTCCAAGGCTACTAGGCGGTGATGCGGCCTTGGATTAGAGCGCCGCCGGTTTGGATGGCCGTACCGGCATCCCCGATTTCGTAGGAACCCTCGATCGCCTCAAGGGCTCGCTCGAACCGAGCATCATCATCGGTGCTCATTGTGAACAGAGGCTGGCCCGCGGTCACAGTGTCGCCCGGCTTCGCGTGCAAATCGATGCCGGCCGCGTGCTGCACGGGATCTTCCTGGCGCGCACGCCCCGCGCCCAGGCGCCACGCGCCAATCCCGAATGGCCGAGCATCCTGCCGCACGAGCACACCAGAGCGCGGTGCAGTCACGACCTGCGTGTGTTGCGGCGTCGGCAATGCGGCATCCGGATCGCCGCCCTGGGCGACGATCATTCTGCGCCAGGTGTCCATTGCGCTCCCGTTCGCGAGCGCCTTCTCGACGTCGGCATCCGGGTGGCCGGCGAGCGCCAGCATCTCGCGGGCGAGCGCGAGCGTCAGCTCGACCACGTCTGCGGGTCCGCCACCGGCCAGAACCTCGACCGACTCGCGCACCTCGTTCGCATTGCCAATCGCAAGCCCAAGCGGCACGTTCATGTTTGTCAGGAGCGCGACGGTTGCAACCCCGGCATCTGTCCCGAGGCGAACCATGGTCTCGGCGAGTTGTCGGCCGATCGCCGGATCCTGCAGGAATGCCCCTGAGCCGAACTTGACGTCGAGCACGAGTGCCGCGGTCCCCTCCGCAATCTTCTTGCTCATGATGGAGGAGGCGATGAGCGGAATGGATTCGACGGTCCCGGTGATGTCGCGAAGGGCATACAACTTCCCATCGGCGGGAGCGAGCTTCGCCCCTGCGGCACAGATAACCGCCCCAACCGACTCGAGCTGCGAAAAGAATTCTTCTGGTGTCAGGGATGCCCGCCAGCCCGGAATGCTCTCCAGCTTGTCAAGCGTCCCGCCCGTGTGGCCAAGTCCGCGACCCGACAGCTGCGGAACCGCGACACCGAAGGATGCGACGAGCGGCGCAAGCGGCAGCGTGATCTTGTCCCCAACGCCGCCGGTCGAGTGCTTGTCGGTGGTCTTCTTGGTGAGGCCCGCAAAGTCGAGGCGCTCCCCGCTCGCGACCATTGCGAGGGTGAGATCGTGGATCTCGGTTCGCTCCATGCCGTTCAGGAAGATCGCCATGGCCATAGCCGACATCTGCTCGTCGGCGATGTAACCGCGCGTGTAGGCGTCGACCATCCAGCCGATCTGGGCGCTCGAGAGCGTTCCGTGGTCGCGCTTGGCGCGAATGAGATCGACAACGTCGAACGGTTCAACCATGTGCCAACGGTACCTGCGGTTAGGACTTGATGTAGGGCCGGCCGGCCGCTGCGGGCCCGCGCACTCGCCCGACGAATCCGGCGACTGCGAAAATCGTCACGACGTACGGCAGCATGAGCAGGAAGTCGTTGGGCACGGGCGACTGGATGCTTCCCAGCACGCTGCCGAGGTTGGTCGCGAACCCGAAGAGCAGGGACGCAAGGGTCGCCCGAATCGGGTGCCAGCCACCAAAGATGACGGCCGCGAGCGCGATATAGCCTGCACCGTTGGTCATGTTTGCGCCGAACGGACCGATGTTGCCGAGGGTGAAGTAGGACCCACCGACACCGACGATTGCCCCGGCGAGTGCGACATTCCAGAATCGAGTGCGACCGACATTGATGCCCACGGTATCCGCGGCCTGAGGGTGCTCGCCCACCGCGCGAAGCCGAAGTCCCCAACGGGTGCGGAACAGTCCAATGGTGACACCGGCGACGGCGACATACATGAAATAGACGATCACGTTCTGGTCGAACAGCAACGGTCCGATGATGGGGATCACGCTCAGCCCGGGAATCGGGAGCTGTTTGAGCACAGGCGGGTTGTTGAGCGCGCCAATGTTGTTGAGGAGCACCTGCTGATAGAGGAACGTGGTGAGGCCTGCCACGAGCGTGTTGAGAACGACACCGATGATGACCTGATTGACGACGTACTTGATCGCGAACACTGCAAGAACGAACGAGACCAGGACACCCGCGACTGCTGCCGCAAGAATCCCCGCAATGATCGAGTGTGTGATTGTTGCCGTCACCGCCGAGACGAATGCCCCGGCCAAAAGCTGGCCCTCGATGGCGATGTTCGTCACACCGACTCGTTCGGAGAGCACGCCCCCCAGTGAGCCAAAGATCAGCGGCGCACTCAGCCCGAGCGCGCCGACCAGGAGGCCGGTGACGTGGAGCTCGTGGGGAATACCCGTGGATGCCCAGACCAGAAAGCCGGTGACGAGGACGACCGCAAAGATGGTGATGTACCAGAGCGGTGTGCGGCGCTGGAACCGTGCCATCAGGCCGGAACCGAGGGCCAACAGAACCCCGAGGATGGCGATGACAACGCCGGTCAGATGGCCGGGCATGGACACCACCGGCAGTTGGATCGCGCCGGCATTGCTGGCGGTGAAGTTGAATACCGACGTTCCGTTCCTGCCGAACACGACGAGCAGAATCACCCCGAGCAGGGCGAAGATGCCGAGCGTTATCGGTGTCTTGTAGGACACCTTGAGTTCTCCAGCCGCTGTACCGCTCGCGACGGGTGAAGTTGCGGTTACTGCGCTCACTTGGCCACGACCGCCTTCTTGCTCATTGCTCGCGCTCTGCGCCGGTCGGGGTCGGGCAGCCTGAAGATCGCTCGCACCAGCGGCGGTGCCGCCAGGAACAGCACGATGACGGACTGGATGACCGGAAGCACGTTGACGTTGACTCCCTGGTCGGCCTGCATCGTGTAGCTACCAGCCTGCAGGATGCCGAACAGGATGCCCGCCGCGAAGACGCCCCACGGCCGGGAACGCCCGAGAAGAGCAACAGTGATGGCAGTGAATCCAATGCCCGCGTCGATGCCGCGATCGAATCCGGTCGTGATTTGTCCGAGCACCTGATAGACGCCGGCAAATCCTACGAGTACGCCCGAAATCACCATCACGTAGATGTACATCCGGTTGAGATGGATGCCCGCAACCCGTGCTGCCCGTGGATTCTCACCGACCGCGCGAAACTTGAACCCGAGGCTGGAACGCCCGAGCAACCACCAGCAGAAGATGGTGGCGCCGATCACCAGGATGAATCCGAAGTTCAGCGAGTACGACGGACCAAGAAGGTGGAAGAACACCGCGGTGGGCTTCTCCGAGGGGCTGACTGGCGCGTTCGACGATGGGTCGCGGAGCACCGGCGAGTTCAGTAGGTAGTCGATGAGATAGAGCGCGATGTAGTTGAGCATGATGGTCACGATGACCTCATGCGCACCCGTTCTCGCCTTCAGGAACCCGACGAGGAACGCCCAGAAGCCGCCACCGACAAGGCCTGCGAGAACGGCGACGATCATATGGATGCCCGGTGGCAGCGAGACTGCGAATCCCACCCAACCAGCGCAGGCCGCGGCCACCAGAATCATTCCGGTTCCACCGATGTTGAACACCCCGGACCGGAATCCGACGGCGATACCGAGCCCCGCCGCGATCAGCGGGGTGGCGAAGCCGAGGCTGTTGAGAATGGACGCAATCCCGGTCCCGAAATTGCTCGCCGTGAAGTCGTAGACCCCACCGCGGAAGATCGCGATGTAAGCGCCGGCAACCGACTGCCAGATTGCGGCGAGGGTGTCACCCGGGCGGGCGAGGAAGTATCCGGCCGCGGTTTGCACATCGGTGTTGGTCGAGGCGATCAGGATGGCACCGACGACGAGTGCGACGAAGACCGCCAGAATCGTCAGCACAACGCTGCCGTTGAGAGCCTCGCGCAGAGCGACGATGGCGCGCGGTGCAGGTGGCTCGGGCGGCGCCTCACCGCCGGTGAGGTCGAATTTGGGGTCGGCGAGTTTCGTCGCGGTCTCGGCGATCGGAACGGTGGCGGGCAGTTCGGCGCTCATGCTGCGAGCTTCGTTCCGGCGGGCAGCTCGCCGGCCATCATCAGGCCGAGGACATCCCTCGGGGTGTCTCCACTCACAATTCCCACGATTCGGCCCTCGTACATCACGGCAATGCGATCGGCGAGTGCGAGAACCTCGTCGAGCTCGGTCGACACCACGATCACAGGCACTCCGGCATCCCGAGTCGCGACAATGCGCTCGTGAACAAACTCGATGGATCCGACGTCCAGGCCCCGCGTCGGTTGCGCCGCCACGAAAAGGCGTAGGGTCCGGCTGAGCTCGCGCGCGAGAACGACCTTCTGCTGGTTGCCGCCGGACAGTGAGCCAACCACCTCATCGATACCCTGCGCGCGCACGTCAAACTCCTTGACCTTGTCGGTCGCAAACTTCGTTCGATACGCCAACTGGAGCGCTCCATGGCGAACAAATGGCTCGCCATCGGCGCGGTCGAGCATGAGGTTTTCCGCGATCGAAAATTCAGCGATAAGGGCGTCTTCCTGGCGGTCCTCGGGGATAAACCCGACCCCCTCGGCCAGCACCTTGTGAATTGGAAGGTGTCGGATGCTCTTACCATCGAGATCGATCGTCCCCATGACCCGATCCTGGAGCCCGAGGAGGGCCTCCGTGAGCTCGGTTTGTCCATTACCCTGCACACCCGCGACGGCGAGGATCTCGCCGGCGCGAACCTGAAAGCTCACGTTGTTCACCACGACGTGTCCCTGCGCATTGTGGATGGTGAGTCCCTCGACAACGAGCGCTGGTTCCTTTGCCTTCACCTTCGACTTGGCGATCGTGAGATCGATCGATCGACCGACCATGAGGGATGCAAGTTCAGCGTTCGTCGCAGTGGGCTTTGCCTCGCCGACAACCTTGCCGAGTCGAATGACGGTGATCTTGTCGGCGACCTCGCGCACCTCCCGGAGCTTGTGCGTGATGAAGACGATTGCGGCGCCGGCGTCTTTCAGCTGCTTCATGATGCCCATGAGCTCGTCGGTTTCCTGAGGAGTCAGCACGGCGGTGGGCTCGTCGAAGACCAGAACCTTGGCCTCGCGAGAGAGCGCCTTGATGATCTCGACGCGCTGCTGAACTCCGACCGGAAGGTCTTCAATCAGCGCATCCGGATCGACGTCGAATCCGAAACGTGCGGAGATTTCTCGCACCCTGGCTCTGGCCGCTGGGAGGTCCAGGAACCCGAACTTCGATTCTTCGTGACCGAGCATGACATTCTCGGCGACGGTAAAGACGGGGATGAGCATGAAGTGCTGATGCACCATGCCAATGCCGGCGCGAGCGGCATCGCCGGGCCCGGAAAAGTGTTGAACGACATCGTCGAGCAGGATTTCTCCCGAGTCGGCGCGATACAGGCCGTAGAGGATATTCATCAGGGTCGACTTGCCGGCGCCGTTCTCGCCGAGCAGACAATGGATCTCGCCGGGTTGAACCGTGAGATCGATGTGATCGTTGGCGACCAACGCACCGAAGGTCTTGGTGATCCCGCGCAGTTCGAGTTTCATGCCGGCGTAACTTCCTTGTTTCCCGATCCAATCGCGTACAGGTCGGGGGGATTCGAGATATCTCGAATCCCCCCGACCGACGTGCGATCAGTGTGGAGCGATACTACTTCTTGAATCCAGACGGCGAGGTAACCGTGATCGAACCGTCAATAATGCCGGCCTTGATCTTGGCGACCTCTCCCGCGAGGCCTGGGTCAACCTTTGACGCGTAGTCGTGGAAGGAAGAGATCCCAACACCGTTGTTCTTGAGCGTTCCGACGTACAGCGAGTTGTCGAAGGTCTTGCTCTTGGATGCCGCGACGATGACCGCCTGGGTCGGTGCCGCGAGGTTCTTCAGGATCGACACCAGCATGAGCGACTTGTAGGTCGGGTCCGTCTGGTAGATGTCGGCGTCAACGCCCTCGAGGACAGCAGCGCTGCCGGAGGACTGGATGGCCGCAGCAGCGCCCTGGTAGAGCGAGCCGGCGACGGGGATGATGACGTCGGCCTTCTGGTCCAGGAAGTTCTGCGTGTCCGTCTTGGCGAGCGTCTGGTTGCTGAAGTCACCGATGAAGGTACCCTTCTGCGTTGCGACATCCCATCCGAGGAGCGTGACGCTCTTGCCCTTCTGCTTGTTGTAGTACGCGATGCCGTCCGCGATGCCGTCTTCGTAGATGGTCACCGAGGGGTACTGCGCACCACCCCATGTTGCTACGACACCGGTCTTGGAGTAGCTGGCTGCGATGTATCCACCGATGAAGGCGGCCTCGTCGGTCTCGAACACGATGTCCTTGACGTTGGGCAGGTTCAGGGTGTTGTCGTCGATGATGGCGAAGTTCGTCTTCGGGTTCGCCTTCGCAGCGTCTCCGATCGGCTTCTCAAAGTCGAATCCCGGTGCGGCGATGATGTTGCACTTGGCGGTGACGAGGCTCGCGATTCCGGGAACCAGGTCGTTCGCGGTGGCCGAGGCAACCTTCTTGTAGCTCGAACCGATTTCCTTTGCGGCCGCGACGACACCGTTGAGGGTGAGCTCGTTGAACGAGTGGTCGCTGAATCCGCCGGTGTCACCGACTACGCAAGGGAGGTATTTCGACTTGGCTGCGCCCGTGCTCGCGCTCGGTGCGGCTGAGCAGCCCGCGAGCAATGCGACGGTGCTTGCTGCGGCAAGGACGCCGAGCGCGATCTTCTTGGATGTAATTGGCAATGTAATTCCTTACGTGGATTGCACGACTGAAAGAGAGGACGTGCGGGGAATGTTGATTCAGGTTACCGATACGACGAGCGATCGCGGGCTGTCGATTGCTCGAAGTGCCCGGATGGTTACAAATCCGGTACTGCTTCGAAATGTGAACGAAATGTTGTGATCGATCGATGGTGGATTACTGAGCTTTCCCTCCGTTCCGCGCAACATTAGTGCGCCGATTGGCTGTTTTGTGCGGCAAAATCATCCAGTTGCCGTGGGCCAAACGCATCCGGCAAAACTTCGTCAATTGTTCGAACACCCGAGACGGTCTCGAGCAGCATGCCCGGGGTGGAGTGCTCGTACAACAACTGCCGGCATCGGCCGCAGGGCATCAGGATGCTGCCGGCTCCATCCACGCAGGTAAAGGCGACCAGCCTGCCACCGCCGGTTAGGTGCAGGCTCGAGACCAGGCCGCACTCGGCGCACAGTGTCAGACCGTATGACGCGTTCTCGACATTGCACCCGGAGATGATTCGGCCGTCGTCAACTAACGCCGCAGCGCCGACGGGAAACTTCGAGTAGGGCGCATACGCACTGCGCATCGCCTCGGTCGCGGCGGCGCGCAACGCGGGCCAGTCGATGGCGTGCCCGGCGTCCGAGGTCATGC
>JADGOT010000088.1 GCA_017882805.1 Glaciihabitans sp.
CCGGTCTCACCGCCGCGCTCGGGGCGGCGTCCCCCGGCGCCGTGATCTCGATGCGCCCGGGGACCTACACCGGCAATTTCGTCGCCACGGTATCGGGGACCGCATCCAACCCCATCTCGCTCTGCGGTACGGCCGCGAGCATTCTCAACGGCGGAAGCACGAAGGCCGGGTACGTGTTTCACCTCGACGCGGCCAGCTACTGGCACCTGGAGGGGTTCACGGTGACGAACGGCCAGAAGGGCGTCGTCGCGGACCGAACCATCGGCGCGCTGATCCAGAGCCTCACGGTCACCGGAATCGGCGATGAGGGAATCCACCTGCGCGACTTCAGCTCGAGCAACACGGTCGACGGCAACACCGTACGCAACACCGGGCTTTTGAAGCCCAAGTACGGCGAAGGCATCTACGTCGGCACGGCTCAGAGCAACTGGTGCAGCTTCAGCCAGTGCAAGGTCGACGCAAGCAACAACAACATGGTGTCGAACAACCACATCTCGGACACGACCGCCGAGAACGTCGACATCAAGGAAGGCACCACGGGCGGGACGCTGAAGAACAACACGTTCGACGGCAGTGGGACGACCGCCGCCGACTCCTGGGTCGACGTCAAGGGCAACGGCTGGCTGATCGAAAACAACAGCGGTCGCACGACCTCGGGCGACGGATTCCAGACCCACCAGATCCTGTCCGGCTGGGGCACGAACAACGTCTTTGCGAACAACACGGCCGTCGTGGACGGACCCGGCTACGGCTTTCACATCACCCGGCCACTCGGCAACGTCCTCAAGTGCAGCAACACCGTCACCGGTGCCCGACGGGGGGTCAGCAATATCGCCTGCTCCCCCTGATCCGCCCCAGTCGTTCTTTCTTAACCGTCCTCTCCCTTTGCACCGCTTAACCCGCCCCCCGTGAGATTCGGGGGAACCCATTACCCCCACTGCAAGGAGACCGTCATGAGCATCCTCGAAAGCACCCCAACCAGCGCTACCCCCGTCGTCGAACACCCCAAAATGACCGTTATTGGCACTGGATATCTCGGCGCCACGCATGCCATCTGTATGGCCATCCTCGGATTCGAGGTGCTGGGCGTGGACGTCGACCAGAAGAAGATTGACCAGCTGTCTGCCGGTGTCGTCCCCTTCTTCGAACCCGGACTTCCCGAGAAGCTCGCCGCCGCCCTCGCCTCTGGCCGCCTTCGCTTCACCACGAGCTTCGACGAGGCGGCCGGTTTCGGCGACGTTCACTTCATCTGCGTTGGTACCCCGCAGTCAAAGGGATCGGATGCCGCCGACCTCACGTTTGTTGACTCCGCCTTCACGGCGCTCGCCAGCCGCATTACTCGCAAGGCGCTCCTGGTCGGCAAGTCGACGGTGCCGATCGGTACGGCCGAGCGCTTGACCGCGCTGGTAGCCGAAACATCACCCCTTGGCGCCGAGCTAGAGCTCGCTTGGAACCCCGAGTTCCTTCGCGAGGGGTTTGCAGTGCAGGACACTCTGCATCCCGACCGCCTGGTCTTCGGCGTTGCCTCGTCGTGGGCCGAGCGCCAGTTGCGTGCGGCGTTCCGACCGATCCTCAACGACGAGACGCCACTCGTCGTCGCCGACCTGGCCACGGCAGAGCTCGTGAAGGTCGCCGCTAACTCGTTCCTCGCCACGAAAATTTCGTATATCAATGCCATGGCTGAGGTGTGCGAGGCGACGGGAGCGGATGTCAACCTCCTCGCAATCGCGCTCGGTCACGACGCCCGAATCGGGTCCCGTTTCCTCAAGCCGGGTCTCGGTTTCGGCGGCGGATGCCTGCCCAAGGACATTCGTGCCTTCAAGCACCGCGCCGAGCAGTTGGGGGTTGGCCAGGCGGTCGCCTTCCTCGGCGAAGTGGATGCGATCAACCTGCGCCGCCGGTCCCGAACCGTCGACCTGATTCGCGAGCTCGCCGGCGGCGACCTGACCGGGGTGCGGGTCGCCGCTCTGGGGGCGGCATTCAAACCGAATTCGGACGACGTCCGGGACGCACCCGCTCTGGATGTCGCCCGGATGCTCTACCTGGAAGGCGCATCGGTGGTCGTCTACGACCCGGAGGCGAACGAGAATGCGCATCGCGCGTATCCGGACCTCGACTACGCGGACTCGCTTGCCGAGGCTGTCGACGGCGCCCAAGTCGTTGCGCTGCTCACGGAATGGGACCAGTTCAGGGTCGCCGACCCGGTCGTACTCGGTGAGTTGGTGGCGTCGAAGAACATCGTCGACGGGCGTCACGCACTCGACGCCGACCTCTATCGCGCCGCCGGCTGGGAGTACCGGGCGCTGGGTCGACCGTCCAAGCCGGTGACGGTTGCGCTCATCGAGAGCACCCGCGATTCGGTGGCGTTGCCCGCCTCGTAGAAGGAGGATTGCCCACCCGCTGTGCGGGTAGGAAGCAAGAAAGTTCTGCCGAGGCCTCGGAAAGACGGGCTTCCCGAAGCCTCGGCAGACACCCCCTCAGCATCGTCTAGTCTTCGGTATCGTCGAATTGGGTTCAGCCGGCGCCCGACAGCGCTGCCACGAGCAACTCAGTACTCCGACTGGGGTTCGAACCCAGACTGGGACGATTTTAAGTCGTCTGCCTCTGCCAATTGGGCTACCGGAGCGTACGCCCGAAAGCCTAGCGGCGCGCTACTTGGATGCGCTGGCGGGCTTCGGGCGTGAAGCGAACTCCTCGAACGCGGCACGGGGCTCATCGCGAGCGATGATGCCGGTCATGTCGCGCTTCAGTAAGAAGTTCAGAATCCAGTTCGAGAAGACGCGGATCTTTCGTTCCCACATCGGGATCGCGAGACCGTGATAACCGCGGTGCATGAACCAGGCGATGATGCCCTTGAACGCGAGCTTGTTGCTCTGGAACACACCCGTGTACAGGCCGATGCCGGCAACCGCACCCTGGTTCTTGTGGAAGTACTCCGCTGGCAATTCGCCGCGCAGCGAACCGGCGATGTTCTTGGCCAGCAGCTTGCCCTGACGCACCGCGTGCTGGGCGTTTGGTACGCAGAATCCGCCCACACCGCCACCGCTTAGGTCAGGGACTGCGCTCACGTCACCCGCGCCCCACGCACCCTCGATCAGGTTCTCGCCATCGGTGACCCGAAGGTCGGCCTGAACCTTGAGGCGACCGCGGTCGTCGATCGGCAGGTCAGTGTTCTTGAGCATCGGGCTGGCCATGACGCCGGCCGTCCAGATGATCAGGTCTGACTCGAACGACTCACCGCTCGAAAGTTCGACCTTGCCGTCGACTGCGGAAGTCAGCTGGGTCTCGAGGTGAACGATCGCCTGTCGCTCCGCGAGGTTCTTGAGAACCCAGTAGCTCGTCTTGAGCGATACCTCGGGCATGATGCGACCCAGGGCCTCGATCATGTGGAAGTGGGTGTCATCGATCGTGAGCGAAGGGTAGTACGAGAGCAGCGACGACGCGAGGCTTCGCAGTTCGCCGAAGATCTCGATACCGGCGAAGCCACCGCCGACGACGACAACCGTCAGAAGGCGATCGCGCGCGGGGCCGGCGGGCATCGTGGATGCGCGCTCGAAGTTGTTGGTGAGGCGATCGCGGATGGCCGTGGCTTCTTCGATCGTCTTGAGCCCGATCGCCTGGTCGGCGACGCCGGGAATCGGAAAGGTGCGCGACACCGACCCGGCGGTTACTACGACGGTGTCGTAGCTTTCGACCCAGGGGTCGCCGTCCGCCGGCGTGATAGTCGCGGTCTTGGCTACGTGGTCGATGCCGGTGACCTTCGCGGCGACCACACGAGTCGTCTTGAGGTGACGGCGCAGCGGAACAACCGCATGACGGGGCTCGATGGATCCGGCCGCAACCTCGGGCAGGAACGGCTGGTACGTCATGTACGGAAGCGGGTCAACGATGGTGACCTCGGCCTCACCGTGGCGAAGCCATTTTTCAAGCTTGAGGGCTGTGTAGAAACCGGCGTAACCGCCGCCGACGATCAGAATCTTGGGCACAGGGACAAGTCTCCTAGAGGGTGGTAGTCAGGAACAAATCTAGTCCCTCCGGCGAAGTCTCCCGAACTGGCGGAAAGCCAGCACAATCATGGTCAGCGCGGCCAGCCCGAACAAGAGAAATACGCCGAGCGGCAGCCCGACATTCCGAAGCTGCGTCGGCGTTGGATAGAGGATGCCCAACGGATTCGCGGGAGCGGACGCGGCTCGCTGCGGTGCAGCGGTCGACGTTGATGTCCGCGGTGTGGTTGGTGTTGCCGTGGGCTCGGCCCTGCGGTTGATATGGATCCAGGCGGCAAGGTCGCCCATCGGGTTTGCCTTCACGCTTGGAACGGGGTTGCGTACTGCGGCCGCCGCATTGATGAGCCCGTAGCCGTAGATCGGATCCACACCCGTGGCGCCGCGATCGGTCGCGGTTGAGACGACGCGATTGATGGCGTTCGCGCCGCTGATGCCCGGGTGGGAGGCCATGACGAGTGCAACAACACCGGCAACGATCGGAGTGGCGCCGCTCGTGCCATCCCACTGCACGTAGCCGCCGCCCGGCACTGCCCCGAGCAGCTGCTCGCTGGGGGCCGAAACTCCGATGGTGATTCCTTGCGCCGACGCATCGACGCTCGCGTTCTCGTTGCGGTCGACACCCGCGACGGTGAGCACTCCCGGCATTGTCGCAGGTGCTCCGACCTCGTCGGTTCCGCTCCCCCGGTTCCCGGCCGCGGCAACGACTACTACGTTGTGCTGCATGGCGTAGAGAAACGCCTTGTCCCAGCTCTCTGGCCACGCGAGTGTGTTGCGGGTGAGCGACATGTTGATGACGTTGGCCCCGTGGTCGACCGCCCAGGTGACTGCCTCGGCGATCTGATCATCCGAATTTGTAGCGGCGGCACCAAACCCGATCGAGATGCTGAGGATGTTCGCCTGCGGCGCCACCCCGATGAGTCCGGCACCTCCTGAGGTTCCCCGACCCGCGGCCAGGGAGGCGACCATGGTGCCGTGATTGCGCTCGGTCGCGTCTCCGACGGGCTTTTCGCCATTGGATGCGCCCAGGCCGGAAAAGTCGACGCCGCCGGTCACTGCTCCGGCAAGATCGGAAACCCCGCCATCGACGCCCGTGTCGATCACTGCAATCGTGATCCCCTTGCCCTCGGTCGTCGACCATGCGCTGCGGATTCCGTACTGATCGAGCCAGTACTCGCCGGAGCGGATGTAGTCGGCGTGAGCGACCGCCGGCACGACCACCGGCACGGCCACCGCTGCGACCACCGGCGAAGCTATCGCCGACGACCCGGTCAGCAGGACTACAGCCATACTCGCGGCCGCAAGCGTCGAAACCGCCGCGGAGATTCTCACGATGCCGCCAGCCCGTAGTCGGCGCACTCGCACACCAGCGGACTCCAGGTCGCCTGCTCGAGCGCGAGATCGCCAATCGGGTTCAGTCCCGCACCCGCGGCGAGCGTGTGAGCAACGAGAGCGTGCAGGCACTTCACCCGCGTGGGCATCCCTCCGGCCGAGATGCCGTCGAGCTCAGCGACGAACTCGATCCCGTTGCGGTCGTCGAGGTAAGCCTGGTGGGCGATCAGATAGGCATCCGCGATGTCGCCCTCGAGTAGTTCGGCGAGCTGCGGCATCACCCCGTTGGCTTCGAGAGTCGAGACCGCCGCGGTCGCTGCAGGGTGCGACAGGTAGTAGAGAGTAGGAAACGGGGTCCCGTCGCCGAGCCGCGGCGACGTCGAGACGACCGTCGGCGCTCCGCAGACGCACCGCGCGGAGATGCCTATGACATCACGCGCGGGACGGCCCAGCTGAGCCGAAACGGTCGCGATGTCGAGTGCCGTGGGTGGCTCGAAGGGTGGCCGAGTCATACGCCAATTCTTGCGTAGATCACTTGGTCGATGTCGGGGTCGGCGTGGGGGACGTTGTGGGAACAGTTGTCGGCGACACCAGCTGGCCCTTGGTATCGGTCGACAGGCCCGACTTCAGGAGGGAGGACGTCAGCGCCTGAACCCAGTCGATCTGCGTGGTCTGGATGTGCTTGCTGATCGGCGCGCTCGTGGTGCCGAGTCCTGCGCCGGACTCGGGAATCACCAGAAAGCTGTACTCGCCCGGGAACACGAAGAGCAGCCGGTTGCGTGCCTGTGCCTCGATGTAGGCGGGGTCATCCCAGCGCGCCACCTGACCCTTGAGACTGGACACGGTGTGCTTCTGTGCGTCCACCGACTTCTGGAGGTTCGTGATCTCGGCGCGCTGCTGGATGAGCAGTTTGAGCGATGGGGCAAGCACAATGACTCCGAGAACGACGAGTCCGAGCATCATGATTGTGAAACTCGACAGACGAATGTTGCTGAGCCAACGTTCTGGTGCCGACCCGTCGGGCATCGCGACGGGAACGCGCACCTTTACAGGGCGCCTCCCACGTCTCTTAGCCATACAAGGATGTTAAGCGGAGTCGCCGGAAAATCCCGGAAGGCTGGTCTCGACAACTAGCCCTTGAAGCGGGGGAACGCGCTACGACCGGCGTAGGTTGCGGCCGTGTCGAGCTCTTCCTCAATGCGAAGCAGCTGGTTGTACTTGGCAACCCGGTCAGATCGCGCCGGCGCACCGGTCTTGATCTGGCCGCCATTCGTTGCGACAGCCAGGTCGGCGATCGTGGTGTCCTCGGTCTCGCCCGAGCGGTGTGACATGACGGTGGTGAAGCCGTGGGTCTGCGCGAGTGCGACAGCATCCAGCGTCTCGGTCAGGGTTCCGATCTGGTTGACCTTGATGAGGATGGAGTTGGCGGACTTCTGCTCGATGCCCTTCGCGAGACGCACCGGGTTTGTCACAAACAGGTCGTCGCCCACGATCTGGATCTTGTCGCCGACCTCGCTCGTGAAGTGGGTCCAGCCGGCCCAGTCATCCTCATCTAGTGGGTCTTCGATCGTGACCAGCGGGAACGCGCTCTCGAGCTCCTTGTAGTACGCGCTCATCTGCTCGGCCGTCTGCGCCTTCGACTCAAAGGTGTAGACGCCGTCCTTAAAGAACTCGCTCGCCGCGACATCCATGCCGAGAGCGATGTCGGTGCCGGGCTTGAAGCCGGCCTTCTCGATCGCCTCGACCAGGATCTCGAGTGCAGCACGGTTACTCGGCAGGTCGGGCGCGAATCCACCCTCGTCGCCGAGCCCCGTCGACAGTCCCTTTTCGTGGAGCAGCGCGTGCAGCGCGTGGTACGTCTCCGCACCCCAGCGCAGCGCCTCGCGGAACGAGGATGCACCGATCGGCAACACCATGAACTCCTGAATGTCGACATTGGAGTCGGCGTGCGCTCCACCGTTGATGACGTTCATCATCGGCACGGGAAGAATGTGGGCGTTTGCTCCACCGACGTAGCGGAAGAGCTCGAGACCCGATGACGCTGCTGCGGCCTTCGCGACGCCGAGTGACACACCCAGGATGGCGTTGGCGCCAAGCTTCGACTTGTTGTCGGTGCCGTCGGCCTCGATCAGGGTTGCGTCGATCAGGCGCTGGTCGGTCGCTTCGATTCCCTCGATCTCTGGCCCAAGAACATCCATGACCGCCGCAACGGCCTTCTCAACACCCTTGCCGCCGTAGCGGGCCTTGTCACCGTCGCGCAGTTCGTACGCCTCGAACTGACCCGTGGATGCGCCAGACGGGACGGCCGCGCGCGACACGGTGCCGTCTTCAAGAAGAACCTCGACCTCGACGGTCGGGTTGCCCCGGGAGTCGAGAATTTCGCGGGCGATGACTGCTTCGACGAGGGCCACGGGGGTCTCCTTGATTGTGAGAGCTGGTGCTCAGGGGTGGTGGTATTTGGTTGGGAAGACCGTGTTGGGAAGACGGTGTTGGGAAGACGGTTCGGCAAAAGCCTACTGCGCGCCGATGTTGCGAATTTCGAGCTCCCTCGCCGAACCAATGGTTGCGGTCACGAACGCGAATCGCGGATATCCGGCCGAAGCTAGCTGTTCCAGCAGTGCAGTGGTGTTCTTTGGTCGCCGCGCGAGAGTCGTTCGAACGCCGGTGGCGATCAGTTCGGACTTGAGCGCAGCCAGCTGAAGCGGGGCAACGTCGGCGTCGTACACCAGGGCGACCGCGGCCCCGCCCGCGTCCTCGGGGAGTTCGACAAGGTCGACCAGTCGCTCAAAGCCGAGCGAGATTCCGGCCGCGGGAACCTCCGTGCCCAGAAAGCGCCCGATCATCCCGTCGTAGCGGCCGCCGCCACCCAGGGAGTACGGAAGTGCGGGGTGCGCGATCTCGAAGATCGTGCCCGTGTAGTACCCCATGCCGCGCACCAGATTGGGCGAGAACACGAGCCTGGCGGAGTCGTCGACGGCGTCACGGATCGTGAGCAGTTCGCGGTACGCATCGAGATCGAGCCACTCGGGTGGCGAGTCGAGCAGTTCCCAGCCGTCACCGGCGAGGGAGCTGAGACCCTCGAGCAACGGCGTGAGGGTCGCGGCAGTGCCGAGACCCTGCTCGACGAGTTCTTTCACGACGCCCTCGACGCCGATCTTGTCTTCTTTGTCGATCGTGATCAGCGCGCGCTCATACGACGCATCCGGAATGCCGAGGGTTTCGACAATCCGGCGAAGGATGCGTCGGTCGTTGATTCGGATCGTGCAGGCGTTTGCCCCGGCAAAGCCGAGCGCGTCGAGCGTCGCGGCTGTCGCGGTGAGAAGTTCTATCTCGGCGAGCGCTCCCGTTTCGCCGATGATGTCGATATCGCACTGGACAAACTGCCGATAGCGACCCCTCTGTGGGCGTTCGGCTCGCCAGACCGGAGCGATCTGGACGGCACGAAACACCGGCGGAAGTTCGGCCCGGTGACTCGCATAGAACCTTGCAAGCGGAACGGTCAGGTCGAATCGGAGGCCGAGGTCGGCGAGTTCGAGGTAGTCGCCACTCGCGGCGGCCTGCTGGAGTTCTTCGGTCTTCAGATCGCGTCTCATCACGGCAAACGACAGCTTCTCGTTGTCGCCACCTAATCCCGCATGGAGTCGGTCGCTGTCTTCGACGACCGGCGTTTCGATCTCGTCAAAACCGTGCTCACGGAAAACTCTGCGGATGATCGACAGCACGTGCTCACGCCGAGCCTTGTCGGCCGGAAGAAAGTCGCGCATCCCGCGGGGCGGATTCACCTGACTAGCCACGGCTCTAGTGTGTCAGACGACGGGTTTCGCTCCCCACCGGCACGGCCAACTGCATCGTGTGAGTGCGCGGTACTAGCGGGAGACCGACTCCGGCAGGAGTGCCTCGATACGCTCGCGGTGACGTCGCATCGCCTCGCTAAACGCGCGCGTTGCTGGTTCGGCGTCACCGTTCAGCACGAAGTCGTATTGGATTCCATAGAAGCTGTCGACCAGGACTCGCACTTCAAGGGCCGCGTCATCCGGGTCCATTCCGAGCGAGGTTAGTGCTCGCTGGCCAATCCGCTGCCAGGTCGCGAAGATCGCACGGCTGAAGTCGTGCTTGTCGGGTTCGAGTGCCTCGATGAGGGATGCCTCGAACTCGAGTCGCTGCAACTGGCGGTTGCGCGGTTCGAGGGTCCAGGCCCAGGACTCTTCGAAACCTCGGAAGTAGGTGCCGAGCGTGTCGGGCGTTTCCATCATCTGCTGCTCGACCGCCACGGTGCGAGTCGACACCGCAGCAACGATCTCGCTGAGCAGTTGCTCGCGCGTGCCGAAATGGTAGACGAGCGTGTAAGTGCTGAAGCCCAGGGCTTGCGCAATTGTGCGGAATGAGACGGATGCGAGTGATTTATCGAGCAAATAGTCAAGAATCTCGCCCAAAAGCTGCGGTTTCCGCATTGGATCAGGAAGACGTGGCATGACCCCACTATGGCACCTTTTGCGACATATACATAACAGTTGTGAGCTAAAACACTCGTTTTGATAACGCGCGTTGTGCTAACGACTGTTATGCCTATACACTGGCGACACGCGCCGGTAACCACCTTCCGAGAGTCAGAGGCTCAGAGAGAGACACAGGCGCAAAAATATGGATCGGTGCGGGGGTGCTGATTCGCGGACAGAACCGACGGTTTGGGTATTCCCGTCGGTTCGATTCCGGCACATCGCCCGCCCTGCAGTGCTGCGCGGGCGAAGTGCTGGTTGGGGTGCCCTCCGTTATTCGGGTTTCGGGGGGCACCGTCCAGCCGCGTGTCATCCTCTCGAACGACGCGCAGCGGCCGCGGCTCTCGCTACGGTGTTCAGGTGAGCACAACTCAAACATCCGCGCCCTCCCTTGACCGTGGCATAGTGGTCGACTCTCTCGCCCGCTCGTTCGGCGACGTCCATGCCGTACGCGACATCACCTTCACCGCTCCGGCCGGCGCGGTCACCGCTCTGATCGGTCCGAATGGCTCCGGCAAGACGACACTGATGCTCATGCTCGCGTCCCTGCTTCGGCCGGATGCCGGCAGCATCCGAGTCGCCGGATCCGACCCCGTCGCCAGCCCTGCCGCAGTTCGTGCGGTCCTGGGCTGGATGCCGGATGCGCTCGGATCTTGGGACTCGCTCACCGTCCGCTCAGCTCTCACGACCACCGGTCGGCTATACCGGATGAACCGTGCCGATGCTGCGGAGCGGGCATCCGTCCTACTGGACCTCGTTGGCCTGAATGATCTCGCGTCGCAGCCCACTCGGGTTCTCTCCCGTGGACAGAAGCAGAAGCTGAGCCTCGCCCGTTCGCTCATCCATGATCCACAGGTGCTGCTGCTCGACGAGCCGGCGTCCGGGCTCGACCCGCTCGCGCGGGCCGACCTGCAGGTGCTCGTTCGTCGCCTTGCTGCCGAAGGCAAGACGATCCTTGTTTCTAGCCACGTTCTCGCCGAGCTCGACGAGATGGCGGATACCGCCGTCTACGTCGATGCCGGAGTTACCGCGTCTGCGGAACGGATCGCGGAGTCCAAGACGAGCCAGCGGCTCTGGCGCATCCGCGCGACGGACGCGGCCGCACTCGATCGAGCACTCACCAAGATTGGTATCTCCATCGAGACCCGAGTGACAGATCGCGGCGAGACCAGCGTTCCGGTCTCAGGAGAAGCGGATGCCGCTGCCCTGCTGGCCAAGCTCGTGAAAGCAGGCGTCGCAGTCAGTAGCTTTGCGCCGGCCGTTGGTGACCTGGAGCACACATTCCTTGACCTAAACCGACCGACTGAACGCCCGGACGCAAGTACCGGCACCAGCACGAAGGGTGGCGTGCGATGAGCCAGTTTCTGGACGGTGTCGGCGTGATCTTCTCCCTCGAGATGCGCCAGCGGCTTCGCGGCGTCGCCTGGTACGTGCTACTCGGAGTCTTCTTCGGCATCCTGCTGCTCATCACCGTAGTCACGAGCATCGTGGTGTTCAGCTCGAGTGCCATCGACGCCCCGCAACACGTCGGTGGTCCGCTCTACTCGCTCGTCATCTACTTCGTTCTTTTGCTCGGAGTACTTGTCGCACCCGCCATGAGCGGCAACGCGATCAATGGCGACCGGGATGCCGGAACTCTCGCGACAACACAGGTAACGCTGATTACGACGTGGCAGCTCGTGCTCGGAAAGTTCCTCGCCGCATGGGTCACCGCGCTCGGCTTTCTCGCCGTGTCCGCTCCGTTCCTTGTCTATAGCGCGGTCGTCGGCGGAACGAGTCCGACGACGATCCTGATCTCTCTGCTTGTGCTCATCCTTGAGCTTGGCGTTGTTGCGGCGATCGGAGTTGGCCTGTCTGGCCTCATCACTCGGCCGCTGTTCTCGGTGGTGGTGACCTACCTCGCCGTTGCCGCACTCACGCTCGGCACCCTGATCGCCTTCGTTCTCGGTGGACTCGCACTGCAAACAAAAACGGTGATGTACGACTACGACACCGTGAACCAGAAGTCGGGGACCTGCACCGGGCTGCACCAGTTCACTGAGCCCGTTCCCCGCTTCGACCTCGATTGGGGAGTACTGGCGCCGAACCCGTTCGTCGTGATCTCCGACGCAGTTCCCGCGACGTATGACAAGTACGGCAGCGCGAGCGACCTGTTCGGGACGTTCAAGTGGGCAGAACGCAGTGCCCAGCAGTCACCATTCCGCGCCAACACTCCTGCGGCCGCCTGCCGCCAGGCCCTCCAGAACGACTCGGACACCTACACGGGACCGGATGCCGCGAGGGTGATCGCCACGACGACGCCGAGTTGGGCGGTCGGCATCGCTATCCAGCGTGTGCTCGCCGTGGCGGCACTTCTCGGGGCGTGGGCGAGGACGCGGACACCTGCCCGGCGACTGGCGAAGGGAAGCCGAATCGCTTAGGCGCGACTGGCGGGCGTGTCAGGCAGCTGGATTGCTTGGCGGCTCACGCTAGCGGTTCTCGGCCGCGCGCATGTCGTCTTGAAGTGTGCGGATGGCTGCGCGGAGCGCGCGCTCCGGGTCCAGCCCCTTGGCTCGAGCTGATGCGACTATCGCGAGAAGCTGGTCGCCGAGTATCTCTTCTGTGTCGGCACCCTGCGGTTCGAGGACGACTGCGGCGGGTGCGGGCATCCCGAGTTTCTCGGCCTTGCCGAGGAGCTTGTCGGCAAGTGCGAGGGCGGGCATCCCCTGCGGGACTCCGTCGAGCACGCTCGTTCGTGCGGGCTTCTCGAGCTTCTTGATCTCGTCCCAGCGGACGTTCACATCGGCCGCCGTATCGTCGGTCGTGTGGGCGGCGAGCTCACCGTAGACGTGTGGATGCCGGCCGATCATCTTCGCGGTCATGTGTGCTGCGACATCCTCGAGCGTGAATTCTTCGCCGGGCGTGTGGGCGGCGATGTCGGAGTGGAAGATGACCTGGTACAGGACGTCACCCAGTTCCTCGATGAGTTCTTCGCGACTGCCGGTTTCGATGGCGTCGATCAGTTCGTAGGTCTCCTCGACGAGGTAACGCACCAGCGATTCGTGGGTTTGTTCGGCGTCCCACGCGCATCCGCCCGGTGCCCGAAGCTGTTCGAGAACGGCGATCAGCTGTTCGAGTTCGGGGTGCGGCTGCGGTGCGGCGACCTCCTGCTGCGTCATGTGACTATCTTGCTACGCGGGATCGCGTTCGTCGGGCGGGATCGCGTTCGCCCGGGAGCATCGGTCGCGCCCGCGCGGTTCTTCGCGCTAAGCGGTTTGGCGGGGTTGTTCGTTTCGGAGGTCTCGCATGTTCCCGGTTTTGGGTTGCAGGAGCCGGGGTGTTTGCGCGGGGTCGACCGAGGGTGGCGGGATCAGCCAGTATTCGCCTTGGTCGTTGCGTCTGATGTGCCACCCGTTGTTGTGGAACAGGAGGTGGTGGTGTTTGCAGAGCGGGACGCCGTCGGCGACGTTGGTTTTGCCGTGGTCGGCTACCCATTCGTCGATGTGGTGGGCTTCGGTCCAGGAGACGTCTGCATCGCATCCTTCCGCGGCGCATCCACCCCATTTCACGGCAAGAGCGATGCGTTGTGCCTTGGTGAAGAGGCGTTGCTCTCTACCCACGTCGAGCGGTTGAAGATTCTCGTCGAAGATGAGGGCGGTCACCCCTCCGTTGCATTGAAGTCGTTTCAGGGTGCGAATCGACATTAATGATGAGCTGCCTTCGATTCGGACGATTCCGTCGCCGGACTGCAACGCCTTCAAGGTGGTGGTCACGCGAATCTGCGGTGCACCCGAGCCCAACATGAAGTCTGGGTTGGCGCTCGTGCCGAGCACAAGCAACTGCATGAGCGCGTCGAGGCCGAGCTGTGCGGGGGTGCGCTCGTCGCCGAGGATGCGGTCTGCCTTGGCCTTCTCCGTCGGGTCGAAGAACCGCACCGTGCGCAGCTTCGGTGAGACGGCGCGATGGAGGATCTGCTTGGCGAGGACGAGGTTCTCGGGGTCCAGATCCAGAATCAGACGCCCGGCACCCGTCGGCAACTCGATAAGTTTGTACCCGCGCGCGGCGTACTGTTCGTCTTCCCGGAGTTTGACGCTCTCGAGGTCGAGTTCTTCACGGCGCATCCGGGCCTGTTTGATCAGATGGTCGACATCCAAACCGGCGGTGCCATCGGGACGCACCCGCGCCGCATCGCACAGCTCTGCCGCGAGACCCGCAAGCTGTTCGGCGGTTACCGCGGAGTTCGGCATTCCCAGGTGGAATGAGATTGCATCCGCAGCCTCGACGGAAATCTCACCCGCGGTCAGCGCCTCGGTAATGACTCGCAACCACGGCTGGGTCGGCGCCGACACCTCGCCGGTGGACAGGTCGAACGAACCCTCATCCGCCATCTCGCCCAGCAGCACGCCGGTGCGCACCGCCGTGGTGGCGGCCCGACCCGAGGTTCCGGTGGTGATCTTCACGAACTGTTCCGCGTTGCGGTGACCCGCCCGCTGCGCCAACCCATCGGAACCCAGTTCGGGTGCGGACCGGCGCGCGATCTCCCCCGCGATCAACGCAGCGTGAGTCTGCGACAGACGAGCCGACTCCGCGTTGAGCTTGTTGAGAGTGAGCAACGTCGATTCGTCAAGGGAACGATAATCGGACACATCGGTCGACACCAACCGCATACCCCCGACGGCAGCATCGAAGGAGCGAGCCAGGTCATTGCTGGCAAACCCCTCATGCGCGTCAGCCGCAGCCCGGAAGGCTGCCGTGGTATCGATCGTTTCCATACCATCAATTATCGAATATATGTTCGAATGTCTGAGCCAAAAAGCACAATCTGTGGAGAACTCAGACGCCCCAAAGTTGGGGCGCGAGGGTCTCGCTACGCCTCCGCGGGCGCCGCAGCGACGGCGGCAGGCACGCGCGAGTTCGGCATGCCCAGCGCGGCCACCAAGACCACGATCACGACAATGACGACTCCGAAGAACACCGCGCTCGACGACTCGACCACCAAGTGAACGGATGCGCGCGATCCGCTTCCGATGATCGCGTTGGCGATCGCACCGAAGACGGCAACCCCCACCGCGCTTCCGATGGACCGCGCGAAGAGCTGCGTGCCGGTGACAACGCCGCGCTGGTTCCATTCGACGCTCGACTGGGCCGCGACGACCGAGGGCACCGCGATGAGTCCCATCCCGAGTCCGATGATGAAGCAGGCAACGGCGACTACGGCGATCGACGGCGCGTGGGCGGTTAGCGCGAGAGTCAGTGTGCCGGCAATCGCGAACGCGAGACCGATCAGCACAGTGTTGCGAAATCCCACGCGCAGATAGAAGCGGCCGGACTGTGACGCGGCGAGCGGCCATCCCACGGTGAGTGCGGCGAGCGTCAATCCCGCCTCGAGCGGCGAGACGTGAAGTGCACCCTGCAGGAATGTCGGAACATAGGCGGACAGTCCGATGACTACTCCGCCGACCCCCAGGTTGACGAACGCCGTCGACACCAGCAGCCGCCGCGAGAATACCCACACCGGTAGTACTGGTTCTCGCGCCCTGATTTCAACGAACGCAAATGCCAACAGCAGCAGACCGCCCACCACGAACGCGCCGACGCTAATCGGGGCGTCCCAAGGCCAGACGACGCCGCCCTCGAGCACCGCGAGGATGATCAGGGTGAGTCCCGTGGTGACCAGCGTGGCTCCGAGGTAGTCGACCCGGTGCTTCACCTTGGTGATGTTTTCGTGCAGGGTGCGAATGATCATGAACGCCGCGAGGATCGACAGCGGAACGTTCACGAAGAAGATCCACCGCCACGAGACGTACTGCGAGAACACGCCGCCGAGGGTCGGCCCGACGACCGAGGCGATTCCCCAGACGCTGGCGATGTAGCCCTGCGCCTTCGCGCGCTCCTGCACCGTGTAGATGTCGCCCGCGATCGTGATCGACATCGGGGCAACGGCTCCGGCTCCGAGCCCCTGCACCACCCGGAACGCGATCAGCGACGGCATACTCCACGCGAAGCCGCAGAGTATCGAGCCGAGCAGAAACAGTCCGATGCCGATGAGCATGATCGGCTTGCGACCGATCGTGTCCGCGAGCTTCGAGTACACCGGCACGGTGACGGCCTGCACGAGCAGATAGACGGAGAACAGCCAGGGAAACGCGACCGCGTCGCCGACATCCTTAACGATGGATGGCACGGCCGTCGCGATGATCGTTCCATCGATCGCGACGAGCCCCGTCACCAGCATCAGGGCGATCAGAATCGGGCCACGCTCGGATCGAAACCCTACGTCGACGGAGTTGGCAGTCACGAAGGGTTCAATGCCGTGCGCGCGCCCGGAATTCCCAACCGGGCGTTCCTAACTATTTGGAACGGTCACGCGAAACGGTCTCGCCGAGCGGAACCTCTTCGTCGCCATCCTCCGCCTCGAGCGGTGGTGCGAACCGGCGGAAGTAAATGTAGACGCCGACGCAGACCGCGGCGAAGATCGTGAGCGCGACGATCCAGACCCACAGCGAGCCGTGCAGCGCATCCCAGTTGCCCTCCCACGGAACCACCGCGAGAACGAACACGACGAGCGTGAGGAAGTAGAAGATCCCCCACAGCACGCGCGAGTGGTCGTAGATGCGCTGGCCCTCGAGGAACTTCAGCGGCAACAGCTCGACGAGCAGTGCCACAACACCCTCGGTGGTGATTGCGACGAGCGTCTCGACCATCAGGGCAGATCCGAAGGTTCCGCCCTCGTTCCCGCCGAGCGTCAGGGTCGAGTAGCCGATCCAGGCCGCGATCGCCATCAAGAGCACGATGCTGCTGCGCAGCACGATCGTGCGCCAGGCGTATGCGGAAGCCGATTTACTCTGGATCGTCAGACCCAGGATGAGGCCGATCAGGAACCCGGGCGAGAAGTGCAGCGCCCGCGACACGATGACGCCGACGATGGTCAGGATGAGTCCGTACGGTCGCGTGCTCACGACGGCGAGGACGTTCCACTGCACGCGCGCGATGAGCCCGGTGAGGGCGTTGGCGACATAGCCGACGAGGAACAGCGCGATGCCGCAGGCGAGGATCAGGCGCAGCGAGGCAAGGGTGAAGCCAAACTTCGGATCCGCGAATCCGAACAGGATGGCCGTCACCAGGGTCACAATGATTCCGCCGACGACCGGCGCTGACCGGAACCAGATTCCCAGTCGGAATAGCCAGTTCGGCATCTTCGCCTTGCCAAATCGACGCTCGAACCGATCAGACTGCTCGGCAATCGTTGCGTTCAGAAGGTGGGCAGGCAGAACCGCGAGCAGCAACAGGACGAGCCCGATTTCGAAGGCGGACACGATCTTGTTTGGGTGAACGGCGATGTCCGCGAACGGGGTCAGGGCCTTGGTCAGGATGTTCGGGGCGATGCCCGATCCGTCCGCGCTGCCGCCGTTACCGTGGGTTGCCGTCGGCTTCGGGGCGACCGTTCCCGACTTGCCCGAGGAACCGGATGACCCCGACGAGGCCAGCGGGCCCGCCGTCACGGTAATCGGCTGCTGCTTGGTCGTGGTTGTGATCCCGGGACCGGATGCGGTCACCTGAATCGTGTGAGCGCCGAGCTCGACGTCTGCCGGCACAGTGGCCGTCTGGTTGAAGGTTCCGTCGGCTGCGGCGACGACTGTTCCAAGGTCGGTCGGTACCGAGTGCAGGATTGTGTCGAGAGAAGTGCCCGCGGGAAGACCGGACCCGGAGACCGTCAGGATGTCACCCGGGTGCACGTTCGTCAGATCCCCACCGATCGTGAACGACCAGTTCGGTGTCGTGTCGCCCGGTGTCGTCGTGCCGCCGCCTGC
>JADGOT010000089.1 GCA_017882805.1 Glaciihabitans sp.
GCAACCAGCAGGTGGTCTACGTCGGCAACTCACAGGACCTACCGGACAACACCGGCGGAAGGGCGAATGGCCCCGATGTGACCGTGCAGGACAAGGATGGCGTCACCGACCACATCGACATCGCGCTGCGCTACTCGATCAACCCGACGTCGGTCATTGCGATTTACAAGTCGTTCAAGAACGAAGACGGATTCAAGACCACGTTCATCGAGCAGGATGTTCGCTCCGCGGTGCGCACGGCGCCGAACCAGTTCACGACCCTGCAGCTACTTACCAAACGGAGCGCGGTTGAGACGGCCATTCAGTCCCAGATCGAGAAGCACTGGGCGGGTTCAGGCGTCACGATCGACTCGGTCAGCATGCAGGAGGTGCGCCCGCCGGCCAACGTCGTTGCGAGCTACGCCGCCGCGCAGCAGGCGCAGATCAACGTCACCACGCAGAAGAACAACCTTGCTGCAGCACAGGTGAGTGCACAGCAGCAGGTGGTTCAGGCTCAGGCGCAAGCGAAAGCGAACGATCTGCTCACCGCCAGTTTGTCGCCGCAGATTCTGCAGAACAAATACCTCGACGCCCTGAAGGCGGGCACCGTGTACGTGGTGCCGTCCGGGTCGACTCCGTTCATCCAGACGAAGTAGTACTCGAGAGGGCGACCTAGCTCAAACGACCTCCGAAAAGCAACCCCTGACCCCCTATCGGGTGCCAGAGGTAGCGTCTTATTTGCTACATCTAGCGATAAAGGAAGGTCGAAAAAATGAGCATCTTGTTCGTTATCATCGCCATCGTTGCAATCATTCTCGCGATCACGGGTGGCCTGGTTCACGCCCTCGGCTTCCTGCTCTGGGTAGGAATCATCCTGCTGGTCATCGCCGTAATTGCATTCTTGATTCGATCGATCTCAGGTCGTCGCGTATAGCGCGCTGACCTGTCCAGCATCGCGGGCCCGTTCCTGAACACAGGGGTGGGCCCGCGGCCCGTTTAAGCCGCCGGTCGCCGCGACAGAGGCAGGATGCTCGTCCCGGTAAAGTTGACGACATGTCTACCGGCTTCGAGTTGTTCACCGATCGGAACGTTGTCGCCATGCGCGTCAACGGCGAACTGAGAGACCTCGCGGCCACGACAACAACGACCGACACCGTCGAGCCGGTGACGCTTGATTCACCAGACGGCCTCAGCATCCTGCGCCACTCCGCCGCACACGTGACTGCCCAGGCCGTGCAGTCGATCAACCCGGAGGCGAAGCTCGGCATCGGTCCGCCCATCACCGACGGCTTCTACTACGACTTCGACGTTGTCGAACCCTTCACGCCCGAAGACCTGAAGGGTATCGAGAAGGCCATGGACCGCATCATCCGCCAGGGCCAGCGCTTCGTGCGCCGAGTTGTGACAGAGGATGAGGCTCGTGCCGAACTCGCCGACGAGCCATACAAGCTGGAACTGATCGGGCTCAAGGGCCACGTCGGTCACGGTGACGGTTCGACCGACGACAACGAGGATGTCGAGGTCGGCGGAGCCGAGCTCACCATTTACGAGAACGTCGACGGCAAGACCGGCGAGGTCTATTGGAAAGACCTCTGCCGCGGGCCGCACCTTCCAAACACACGGATGATCGGCAACGGCTGGGCGCTCGTGCGCAACGCGGCGGCCTATTGGCGCGGTTCAGAGAAGAACAAGCAACTTCAGCGCATTTATGGAACCGCCTGGGCCACCAAGGATGAACTCCGCGAGTACCAGGAGCGCCAGGCCGAGGCACTCAAGCGTGATCACCGAAAGCTCGGCCAGGAGCTCGACCTGTTCTCGTTCCCGGATGAGATCGGCTCCGGCCTCGCGGTCTTCCACCCGAAGGGTGGAGTTGTGCGCGCCGAGATCGAGAACTACATGCGCGAGCGGCTCATCGCCAACGGCTACGAGCAGGTGTATTCCCCGCACATCACCAAGGGCGACCTGTTCATGACCAGCGGTCACCTGCAGTGGTACAAGGAGGGCATGTTCCCGCCGATGCACCTCGACGAGGAGAAGGACGACGAGGGCAACATCACTCGTCAGGGCGTCGACTACTACCTCAAGCCCATGAACTGCCCGTTCCACAACCTGATTTTCGACGCACGTGGTCGCAGCTATCGTGAGCTTCCACTGCGTCTCGCGGAGTTTGGCACCGTTTATCGCTACGAGAAGAGCGGCACCCTTTCCGGTCTGACCCGCGTGCGCGGAATGACTCAGGATGACGCGCACATCTACGTCACTCCGGAGCAGGTGAAGGGCGAGATCGCGAGCCAGCTCGAATTCGTCCTCGAAACGCTTCGCGGCTACGGTCTCGATGACTTCTACCTCGAACTGTCAACCAAGGATGCCGACAACCCGAAGTTCCTCGGCGACGAGAAGCTCTGGGCGGACGCAACCGAGACCCTGCGCGAAGTCGCGACGGAGTCCGGTCTTGAACTCGTCGACGACCCGGGTGGAGCCGCGTTCTACGGCCCGAAGATCTCCGTTCAGGCACGCGACGCGATCGGGCGCACCTGGCAGTTGTCGACCGTGCAGCTCGATTTCAACCAGCCCGAGCGGTTCAAGCTGCAGTACACGGCCGCGGATGGCACACATCAGCAGCCCGTCATGATTCATAGGGCCCTGCTCGGTTCGATCGAGCGATTCTTCGCCATCCTGCTCGAGCACTACGCGGGCGCATTCCCGGTCTGGCTGTCGCCCGTCCAGGTCGTCGGCATACCGGTCGCCGAAGCGTATGACGACTACCTCCGCGACGTCATCGGTCAGTTGAAGGCGAAGGGCGTGCGCGCCGAGCTGGATGACTCGAGCGATCGAATGGCAAAGAAGATCCGCACCCAGACCAAGAACAAGGTGCCGTTCCAACTCATCGCGGGCGAGGAAGACAAGGCGAACGGTTCCGTCAGCTTCCGATTCCGTGATGGACACCAGGAGAACGGCATCCCGATTGCCGACGCGATCGCACGCATCACCGATTCCATCGCCACGCACGCTCAGGTCTAGACCAGTGGATGACGAGCAGCTCGAGAAATCGAGCGATTTTGCCGGTGTACCAGACGCCTTCCAGCGCCTGTGGACGCCGCATCGCATGGTGTACATCGAGAGCAACAAGCACCCGACCGACATTGCGGATCCGTTTTGCGTCGCGCCGACGCTCACCGACGAGAAGGCATTGATCGTCGCACGAGGCAAGACCGCGTATGTAATCCTCAACCTCTTCCCTTATAACAGCGGCCACCTGCTGGTCTGCCCGTACCGTCACGTTGCGATGTATGACGAAGCCACGGCAGACGAAATCACCGAGATAGGTACGCTCACTCAAACGGCAATGCAGGTGCTCTCCGAGGTCGCGCACTGCGAAGGTTTTAACATTGGAATGAATCAGGGCAGGATCGCCGGCGCAGGCGTGGCGGATCACCTGCACCAGCACATCGTTCCGCGCTGGTCGACGGATGCGAACTTCTTCCCGATCATCGCGAAGACGAAGGCGCTGCCACAGTTGCTGGGGGAGATGCGCGAGCAGCTCGCCGATGCGTGGCCGACCAACCCGTAACACACCACAGCGCCCCAAGTAGAATCAAAGGACTATGAGCGACAAGAGCACGACAGAACAGCCCAGCACGACTCGCGTGAAGCGTGGACTCGCCGAAATGCTCAAGGGCGGCGTCATCATGGATGTCGTCACGGCAGACCAGGCGAAAATCGCCGAGGATGCGGGCGCCGTTGCTGTCATGGCGCTCGAACGAGTGCCCGCCGACATCCGTTCGCAGGGCGGCGTCGCACGCATGAGCGATCCCGATCTCATCGACGGAATCATCGCGGCCGTATCGATCCCGGTTATGGCGAAGGCTCGCATCGGCCACTTCGTTGAGGCGCAGGTGCTGCAGGCGCTCAAGGTCGACTACATCGACGAGTCCGAAGTTCTGTCACCGGCCGACTACGTCAATCACATCGACAAGTGGCAGTTCGACGTGCCCTTCGTCTGTGGCGCGACGAACCTCGGGGAGGCGCTGCGTCGCATCACCGAGGGTGCAGCCATGATCCGGTCGAAGGGCGAGGCCGGTACAGGCGACGTTTCCGAGGCGACCAAGCACATCCGCACCATTCGGGGCGAGATCGCCGCGCTGGCGGGTAAGTCGAAAGACGAGTTGTACGTTGCGGCCAAGGAGCTCCAGGCGCCCTATGACCTCGTTGCCGAAGTTGCGGCCGCAGGCAAGCTCCCTGTCGTGCTGTTCACGGCCGGGGGAGTGGCGACGCCCGCCGACGCTGCGCTAATGATGCAGCTGGGTGCTGACGGCGTATTCGTCGGCTCGGGCATCTTCAAGTCCGGCAACCCGGCGCAGCGTGCGGCTGCGATCGTCAAGGCGACGACCTTCTTCGACGACGCGCAGGTCATTGCAGAGGCATCGCGCGGACTGGGCGAGGCAATGGTGGGAATCAACGTGTCCGACCTCCCGGCTCCGCACCGCCTGTCCGAGCGTGGCTGGTAGGGGTCCGGTCGGCGTCCTCGCCCTCCAGGGCGACTTCCGCGAGCACATCGCGGTACTGAGATCGTTGGGCGCCGATGCGGTTGGCGTGCGTCGTCCGTCCGAGCTCGCCGAGGTGTCTGGACTCATAATTCCTGGCGGAGAATCGTCCGTTATCGACAAGCTCAGCAGACTTTTTGATCTGGCCGCGCCCCTGAAGAGGGCAATCGCGGATGGGCTGCCAGTTTGGGGCACGTGCGCCGGCCTGATCATGCTGGCTGACACGGTGCTGGATGGGATCCAAGGGCAGCAATCGCTCGGGGGGCTCGACATTGCCGTGCGACGCAACGCCTTTGGTTCGCAACTCGACTCGTTCGAGACCGAGCTCGACATCCCAGTGCTCGGTGAGCCCTCGGTGCATGCCGTCTTCATCCGGGCCCCCATTGTCGAGTCCGCCTCGACGAGCGTGACGACGCTGGCGGCCCTTCCTGATGGGCGCGTCGTCGCCGTCGAACAGAACAACCTCCTGGGTACGTCGTTCCACCCGGAGATGACGGGCGACACCCGCTTCCACGAGTACTTCCTCAGCAAGGTCACTAGCCAATAGGCCGCTGGATAGAATGGGCGGGCATCCTGTGGCGTCGACGCCGGGGTGCGGGAACCGGTAAGGGAGATTCATGTCAGGCCACTCCAAATGGGCGACCACCAAGCACCAGAAGGCGATCAAAGACCAGCGTCGAGCGAAGTCGTTCGCAAAGCTGATCAAGAACATCGAGGTCGCAGCCAAAATGGGCGGTGCCGACCTCTCGGGCAACCCGACGCTGGTTGATGCGATCCAGAAGGCCAAGAAGACCTCCGTTCCGAACTCCAACATCGACTCCGCCGTCAAGCGTGGCTCCGGCCAGCTCGGTGTCGCGGTCGACTACCAGACGATCATTTATGAGGGCTATGCCGCCGGGGGAGTCGCGCTCCTGATCGAGTGTCTGACCGACAACAAGAACCGTGCAGCAGCAGATGTGCGCACCATCATGACGCGCAACGGCGGCACCATGGGTGACCCCGGTAGCGTCGCCTACAACTTCAGCCGCAAGGGTGTTATCAGCGTTGAGAAGGTCGACGGGGTGTCGGAAGACGACATTCTCGGCGCGGTTCTGGATGCGGGAGCCGAAGAGGTTAACGACCGTGGTCTGGGTTTTGAGATCGTGACTGAACCACACGACCTGGTCGCGACCCGTTCGGCGCTCCAAGACGCCGGAATCGACTACGACTCAGCCGATACCGAATTCGTGCCCGGGCTCACGATTGCCGTCGACCTTGAAACTGCTCGCAAGATCTTTCGCTTGATCGACGCTCTCGAAGACAACGATGACGTTCAGAACGTCTACGGAAACTTCGAAATTCCGGCCGATGTTCAGGCCGCCCTCGACGACGAAGAGTAAGACGAAGACGCGACGGTGTCAGTTCCGAGTGGGGCGTCCCTCCGAGTACTCGGGATTGACCCCGGCCTCACGCGCTGCGGCGTCGGAATCGTGGATGTGGAGCCTTCGCGCCGCGCAACACTCGTGCACGTGAGCGTGATTCAAACGCCGGCAGAGATGCCGCTCGAGCAGCGTCTGCTCGCCATCGGTACCGGGATCGCCGAACTCCTCGATGAGTTTGCGCCCCAGGCCGTCGCACTCGAGCGTGTGTTCGCTCAGCACAACCTGAGGACCGTCATGGGGACCGCGCAGGCCAGCGGCGTTGTGCTGTACGCAGCAGCAGCGCGTGGCCTCACGGTCGGGCTTCACACCCCAAGCGAAGTTAAGGCAGCCGTCACGGGCTACGGCGCAGCCGGTAAGAAGCAGGTCGCATCGATGGTGCAGACCATCCTGCGTCTCGACGCTCCACCTACGCCGGCCGACGCGTCGGATGCCCTCGCGCTCGCCCTCTGTCACGCGTGGCGACCGGGCACCGCTGCCGACGCCGGAAGTGCACAAGGCAAACTCACCCCAGCACAGGAAGCGTGGCGAGCCGCCGAGAAAGCCGCACGCTCGTAGGCTGAACGCATGATTTCTTCCGTGCGTGGCACTGTTCTTGCCATCGCCGGGCCGGCGGTGATCATCGAGGTCGGCGGAGTTGGCCTCTCAATTCAGGTAACACCTCAACATGCGCTCTCACTGCGGGTTGGCAGCGAGGCAGCCCTCCGTACCGCGCTAATCGTTCGCGAGGACGACCTCAGCCTCTACGGCTTCGTGGATGCCGACGAGCTCACGGTCTTCGACGCTCTCCGTGGCGTAACCGGAGTCGGACCAAAATCGGCCATGGGCGTTCTGGCTGCCATGGATCCGGGTGAGATTGCGCAGGCAATCGCTAGGGACGACGACACTGCATTCCGCAAGGTCAGTGGTATCGGCCCAAAGACCGCCAAACTCATTGTTCTCTCGCTGGCGGGCAAGCTGGCGATCGCGCCGCGCGGCGCAACCGCGGTTCGAGCAACGCCGGGCGTTGAGGAGAGCGTGTTGGTCGCTCTCGTCGGACTCGGCTGGAACGAGCGCGCCGCGAGTCAGGCCGTGGACGAAGCACTAGCTGGAGCGACACCGGCCGAACGCGAGCAGGTTCCGGCACTCCTGCGACTTGCTCTCACGAGACTCGGGCCGTCTCAATACGCCGGGAGCAACAACTAATGGCCGAGGACGCGCTCGACCAGGTACTTCGCCCGACTCCCGAATCGGATGCCGAGCTGGCGTTTGAGGGCGCGCTTCGCCCACGAACTCTCGCTGAGTTTGTCGGCCAGACCAAAGTGCGTGGCCAGCTTCAGTTGTTGCTGCAGGCGGCTGCGATGCAGAACCGAACCCCGGATCACATCCTGCTCGCCGGACCTCCCGGACTTGGGAAGACAACGCTCGCGATGATCGTCGCTAGTGAAAGTGGCAGGCCACTTCGGATGTCGAGCGGGCCAGCCATCCAGCACGCTGGCGACCTTGCGGCTCTGCTGTCGTCGCTGACGCCAGGCGAAATCCTGTTCATTGACGAAATTCATCGGATGGCGCGATCGGCTGAAGAGATGCTCTACCTCGCGATGGAGGACTTTCGGATCGACATCATGGTCGGCAAGGGGGCGGGAGCGACATCCATCCCGCTTGACCTAGCGCCGTTCACGCTCGTCAGTGCAACAACGCGATCCGGTCTGCTGCCGAACCCGCTGCGTGACCGGTTCGGATTTACCGCGCACCTCGAGTTCTACGACGAGCCGGAGCTCAAGCAGGTACTTACCCGAGCGGCTTCGCTTCTTGACCTTGAGATTGACGGTCGCGCGCTCGCTGAGATCGCCGGACGCTGCCGCGGAACACCGCGCATTGCGAACCGACTCCTTCGACGGGTGCGGGATTATGCGCTGGTTCACCCTTCAACAACCGGACTTGACGCGGTGCATGCCGCACTCGAGCTGTACGACGTGGACGCGCTCGGGCTGGATCGTCTCGACCGCGAGGTCATGAAAATCATCCTCACTCGATTCGATGGTGGTCCGGTCGGGCTGAACACACTTGCGGTCTCGGTGGGCGAGGAGGCGGAGACCATCGAGTCTGTCGTCGAGCCGTTCCTGGTTCGAATTGGTCTGCTCACTCGGAGTCCACGGGGTCGAGTCGCAACCCGGGACGCATGGCGACACTTCGGTCTGACGAAGGGCACCGCCGGAACGCTGTTCGGGGATGACCTATAATCCTGAAGGCGACCGTGTAGACAGTCTGTCTAGACTGACCCGGTTCCCCAAAGACTCTCGGAAGGCTCCCCATGAATACGAACATCGTTATTGTCATCTTTGCGGTCCTGGTGATCGGATTCATGATCTTCAGCAGCCGTCGCAACCGCAAGCGTCAGGCTGATCTTCGCGAGGCAATCGTGCCCGGCGTTGAGGTCATGACGAACTTCGGTCTTTTCGGCAAGCTTCTGTCGATCGACGAGGCCACAAACGTCGCCGAAATCGAGACCACGCCGGGCACCATCGTGCGTGTTCACCGTCAAACGCTCAGCAAGGTTGTGACGCCCGATGAGCTCGCTCCGGCAACGGGTGACGCACCCCGCTCGGTCGAGGAAGCGATGGCGATTGCCAATCGCGAGCAGGCTGACCGTGATGCTGCGGCGAAGGTGGATGCGGAAGCACCCGCGTACGGCGAGCGAATCGATGACCCGATTACGAAGGCCACGACGAAGCGTGCGCCTCGCGCTCCTAAGAAAGCCGACAGCTAGGCCGACAACCAAGTACCGAAACTACCTACTAATCTGGTGTGCGGTCGGCGAGAGCCGACAAGTGTCCTCCTGCGCTGCGTGAAGTACTAAGCGCGCACGACTACAGAAAGCTGAGTTCCTCTGGTGGCAAGAACCACTCCGGTCAGGAAGGCAACGCGGGCTCTCGCGTGGCTCGGTGTCATCATCATCGGGCTCGCAGCTCTCAATGTGCTCGACTTTTTCACATCGTCAGTACCAAAGGGCACTTCGCAGGTTGCGACGTTTGCACCGAAGCTCGGCCTCGACCTCATCGGCGGAACCGAGATCATCCTGCAGCCACAGCTGGCGAAGGGTCAGACGGTTACGTCCGATCAGCTGAACCAAGCCGTCGCGATCATCCGCGAGCGTATCGACGCCGCTGGTGTTTCAGAGCCGTCAATCAGTACGCAGGGTCAGGGCGGCAGCGAGAACATTCAGGTGCAGATCCCGGGTGCACTCGACCGCGAGACTCAGTCGAGAATCACCAAGGCCGCGAAGCTGAGCTTCCGCGCGGTCCTCGTCACGAGTGCCGCAACCTCGACCACGGTGTCTCCTACCCCGACTGCGGGCGCTACTTCGACTCCCGGCGCAACGTCCACGCCGTCGCCCAGCGCAACGCTGCGGAGCACACCGACCAGTAAGCCCACGAATGGCAGCGACCTGTCGTACGTGACTCCGGCTCTGCAGGCCGAGTACGACAACTTCAACTGCAAAGGTAATGCGGCGGCAAACGCGAACCTTGCGCCTGAGAACAAGCCACTAGTCACCTGTGACGCCCCAGTCGGCGGAGTTATCCGAGCCAAGTACATCCTGGGACCGGTCGAGCTCTCCGGTACCGCAATCACTGACGCCGTGGCAGCTCTCGTGCAGACCCAAAACGGTGCGAGTACCGGTCAGTGGGGCGTCAACATCACGTTTAACGGTGCAGGCGGGGCGAAGTTTGAGTCCATCGGCACCCGACTGATCTCGCTCACATCGCCCCGAAACCAGTTCGCAGTAGTCCTGGACGGCCAGGTCATTACGAATCCGCAGGTCTTGGGTGTTTCAGCGAAGCCTCAGATTACCGGTAACTTCACGCAGAAGTCAGCGACAACGCTCGCTCAGCAACTCAAGTTCGGTGCGCTCCCGATTAGCTTCAGAGTTCTGACCTCGAACAACGTATCTGCCCAACTGGGTTCGGCATCGCTGTTCGGCGGCCTACTCGCGGGTGCAATCGGGCTTCTGCTCGTCATCATCTATTCGTTCTTCCAATACCGGCTGCTCGGGCTTGTCACGATCGTTTCGCTCGGGCTCTCCGGGATCATCACCTACGAGATGATCACCTACCTGTCCTGGCAGGCCGACTATCGCCTTTCCCTCGCCGGTGTGGCGGGCCTCATCGTGGCTATCGGTATTACCGCCGACTCGTTCATCGTCTACTTCGAGCGAATACGCGACGAGTTGCGTGATGGCCGCGGGCTCGAGTCATCGGTTGAGGCGGGCTGGAAGCGTGCCATCCGCACAATTCTGGCTTCGGACAGCGTCAACCTGCTCGCCGCCCTCATCCTCTTTATCCTCGCGGTCGGTGACGTCAAGGGATTCGCGCTCACGCTTGGTCTCACGACCATCATCGACGTCATTGTCGTCTCGCTGTTTACGCATCCGACGCTGCAGTTGCTTGCCCGAGTGCGGTTCTTCTACGAGGGACATCGGGCGAGTGGTCTTGACCCGAATGCGCTCGGAGCGGTGTACCGCGGTCGAGCTCAGTTCCGCACGCCGGTTGCGGTTGGTGCGAAAAACACTGGCAGCTCGCGCGAAGCGGCCCGACGCCAGACGATCGCCGAACGCAAGGCCGCAGAGGCTGAAGCAAACCGACCGAAGGGTAAGGATTCCTGATGGCCAGTTTCTCGAAGTTCGGCAACGACCTTTATACGGGCGCGCGATCTTTTGACATCGTGGGGCGTCGACGCATCTGGTTCTCGATCGCAGCGGGCCTGATCCTGATTGCCATTCTCGTGCCCGTCTTCAAGGGCTTCAACTTCAGTGTCGAGTTCAGCGGCGGCTCGCTGTTTACGGTCTCTGACGTAGGTTCGAGCCCCGACCAGCGGCTGGCTACCACGGCCGTCGGCGAGGTCGTGCGGGGCGAGGTGCCAACGGTGGTCATTGCGGGCCTGGGCACTAGTAACACGTCGGTTCGGGTGACTACGAACCTTCTCACGGCGCTGAAGACGCAGGATGTGCAATCCGCGCTTGCAAAGGCCTACAACGTGCCGGAGAGCAAGGTCGCAGCGACCTTCATCGGCGCCACCTGGGGCCAAGACATCACGCAGGCGGCCATTGAAGCGCTCATCGCCTTCATAGTTCTCGCTGTCATCATCATGGCGCTGTACTTCCGAACGTGGAAGATGTCAGTCGCCGCGATCGTTGCCCTCGTGCACGACCTCATCATCGTCGTTGGCGTGTATGCCATTCTCGGCTTCGAGGTCAGCCCCGACGCTGTCATTGGACTACTGACGATTCTCGGCTATTCGTTGTACGACACGGTCGTCGTGTTCGACAAGATTCGCGAGAACACGAGCGAAGACGGTGAGAAGTCCGTCCGTACGTTCTCCGAATCCGTAAACCTCGCGGTCAACCAAACTTTGGTGCGGTCGATCAATACTTCCGTGGTGGCTCTTCTTCCCGTCGCTGCGATTCTGTTTATCGGAGCGACGCTTCTCGGAGCCGGAACACTTCGGGACATCTCGCTCGCACTGTTCGTCGGTATCCTCTCTGGAACCTACTCGACGATCTTCGTAGCCGCGCCGCTCTATGCGCTGCTCCGCGAGGGTGAGACTGACATCAAGAAGCGCACAAAGAAGACGACCGTCGCACGCACGACTTCCGGCGCCGTCAGGTAGTTTTTCGTGCCAGAAGCCGTCCAAATCCCCGCAGACGATGCGATCGCGTTGGTCGCGGACTCGGGCTGGCTTCTGGACGTGCGCGAGCCCGACGAGTGGAACCGCGGGCACGCGCCCGACGCGCATCTGATCCCGATGGGATCGGTTATGGATCGAATTGACGAGCTCCCCAGCGATTCCCAGATCGTGGTCATCTGCCACAGCGGCTATCGCTCCTGGCAGGTCACCAAGGCGCTCGTTGCGGCAGGCTATGACGCCGTCAACGTTGCGGGCGGCATGGAGGCATGGCAGTCCGCTGGCGGCGTAGTCCTTCCCGGCGGCCCAAACACGGCCCTCGCCTAGAATTACTTCGAGGGAGGGTCTATGAGTACTGACACTTCCGACGGCAAAACGACGTCGGCGCTCGTGCCTGCGCCAAGCACGCCGCCGCCCTCGCGCCGGGCGCTATTGCCACGCATCTTCTCCCGGGCTCAACCCTCGGGTGCCGTCGACCAGCTAATGAAGACGGTGCGACTGCATCATCCGAAGTCCGACCTTGCCCTCATCGAGCGCGCGTACGCCACCGCTGAGCGAGCTCACTCGGGACAGAAGCGTCGCAGCGGAGAGCCGTACATCACCCACCCGGTCGCGGTGGCGCAGATCCTCGCCGACCTCGGCATCGGCACAAAGACGCTGGCCGCGGCGCTGCTGCATGACACCGTCGAAGACACTGACTACACGCTCGACATGCTGCGCAAGGACTTCGGCGACGAGGTTGCGATGCTTGTTGATGGCGTCACCAAGCTCGACAAGCTCAAGTACGGCGATAGCGCACAAGCCGAGACGGTGCGCAAGATGGTCGTCGCGATGTCGAAGGACATCCGGGTTCTGGTCATCAAACTGGCCGACCGCCTGCACAACGCGCGTACCTGGGGATTCGTGGATGAGGCATCCGCCACCCGTAAGGCGCAGGAGACGCTCGAGATTTATGCGCCACTCGCGCATCGTCTCGGAATCCAGGCCATCAAGTGGGAGCTCGAAGACCTGTCATTCTCCGTGCTGTATCCGAAGTTGTACGTCGAGATCGATAGCCTCGTCCGGCAGCGCACCCCGCAACGCGAGGAATTCGTGCAGGTCGTCATCGATGCGGTCAATGACGACCTAAAATCCGCGAAAATCAAGGGATCCGTGGTCGGCCGACCGAAGCAGTACTACTCGATCTACCAGAAGATGATCGTTCGAGGTCGCGACTTTGATGAGATCTACGATCTTGTTGGCATCCGGGTACTCGTGAACTCGGTGCGCGACTGTTACGCAGTGCTCGGCAGCATTCACGCACGCTGGACGCCACTGCCCGGTCGCTTCAAGGACTACATCGCGACACCGAAGTTCAACCTCTACCAGTCACTGCACACGACAGTTCTTGGTCCCCAGGGTCGTGCGGTCGAGATCCAGATCCGAACGCCCGAGATGCACCAGC
>JADGOT010000090.1 GCA_017882805.1 Glaciihabitans sp.
ACACGGCTGGCTTTACCTGCATCAGCTCGATACCTTCGCCGCGCTGGAGAAGTTGATCGCATTCTACGTCGAGCAGCACAACACAGTCCTTCCCCATGCAGCTTTCGTCGGCCAAACGCCGGATGAGATGTATCTCGGTCGTGGCGACCAAGTCACCGCCGATCCCGCTTCCAGCCGCGCTCTTGCCAGAGAGGCTCGCATGAAACATAACCGCAACCTGTCCTGTGAGGCATGTCGTCGACCTGTCCGAGACACGCCCGGTCCTTCCGATTCTTCTACAGTTTCAGGGATGTTGCAAATGCACGACGAAATGTCTGCAATGTCCTGATTCACAGCTGCCAAGAACGTACGCGAGGCCTACCACGACGCCCTCGAATACCGGGAAGAGGCGCTGTCCCTGTTTTCGCTCGGCAGCCTGTCGCTGCCCGAGCGTGTGGTGGCCGAGGACGTGTTCTGGGCCATCTGCCAGAAGATCCTCAAACTGGTGCGCGAGATGCGCGAAGTGCCCGAGGAGTTCGAGGGCCTAGAACGCAATCTGTCGGACACCTACTTCTGCAATTTCTCCATGTTCCAGTCGCTGCCCGACATCTGGGCCATCGACCAGCTGTTTCCCATCATGCCCATCCACCGCCTGGGCGAGGAGCCCACGCGACGGGCGGTGCTGGCCGACATCACCTGCGACTCAGACGGCAAGATCGACCACTTCATCGACCGGCGCGACGTCAAGAACGTGCTCGAGCTGCACCCACTCAATGGAAGCGACGAGTACTATCTGGGCGTGTTCCTGGCCGGCGCCTACCAGGAAATCCTGGGCGATCTGCACAACCTCTTCGGCAACACCAATACCGTGCACGTGTCGCTGGCGCCCGGGGGTGGCTACCAGATCGAGCACGTGGTCACCGGCGACACCGTTACCGACGTGCTCAAGTACGTCAGCTACGCCCGCGAAGATCTCATGGCGCGCGTACGCCGCTTCGCCGAGCAGGCCGTGCGCGCAAGCGGCATGAGCCTGGAAGAGACGCGTTCGCTGCTGCGTATGTACGAAGAGGGATTGTCCGGGTACACTTATCTCGAACGAACCTAGCCTGACCATCGATCGTTTCGCCCTGTGCTTTCACATCTATTCGAACCCGAACGGCGAATCCAAGAAGTGGTACGACAACGTGGTAGCGGCCAAGTCGTACATTGGCCCGGTGGCACCGTAGGGCTGGCCGCTTCGAGTTGGCGAAGACCGTCAGGCGATTCTGTCTGCATTGTTGTGGGCATAGGCGAACTCCGGGGCGATCACGAGCGCGCGACGAACCAGGGCGATGCCCTCGTCGGGCTGCCCCGGCTCGAACCGGCACAGGCCAAGGTGGTGAAGAGCGTCCGCGCTCTCGGGGCTGACGCTCAGAATCTGCTGGTAGATCTGGACCGCTTCCGACATTCGTCCTCGACGATGGAGCGCATTGGCCAACTCGATGGCTTGTCCGAGGGTCATTCGGGTTTCCGCGGGATTGTTGTCTTCTGGCTGCGACGACATGGTCTGGGAAGTATCCGCGAGAAAACGCCCTGAACAAACCGCGAGCGCATGGGTGATTTTCGAAGGCGCGACGAGAGTCGGAAAAGGCTCCGTCTTGACACGGGCTCGATGCGATGAGAGGGTCCGCGTCGTTGTGGTGTAGAGCTGGAGGTGCCGATGCTCGACAATCAAGGTTGTTGGCGTCTCGGGGTTGTCGCGCGAATGCGGCAACTTGGCCTATGCCTTTCGCTCGCCCTGCTCGCGGCCACCGCGCCGCTGGCCGCGCACGCAGCCGCATGTTGTGTATCCGCGACCTCATTCGGAGTCGGGCGGCTGCTCATCTGGGAGGACTTCGCCGTCGGCCTTCAGCTCGGTCACGGACGCGTTCTCGGCTATTGGGATCCGGGCGGCACCTTGCACTGGAACGCCTCCGACTACTCGGAGGGTGTCTCGCATGCCCAGCTGTGGGCCATCGTCCGCCTGCGAGAACGCCTGGAAATGCAGGGCTGGTTACCCGTCCTGGTCAACGACCGCTGGTCCGGTGAAACCAGCCAAATCGCCGGTGGCATGGGCGATGCCGGCGCGGCGGTACGCTGGCAGGTCCTCGCCATCGGCGAGATCCACCGCCTGCCCTCGCTCGCGCTCACCGTCGGTGGGTTCGCCCCGACCGGCCGTCGTGTGGAACAAACTTCGCCTCCGCTCTTCGCCGGAGCAACCGGGCGAGGTTCTTGGGGCGGCTCACTGGCGCTGGAAAGCGAATACGCCCCTTCTCCGTGGTTCGTGCAACTCGCCGCCGGCGCGACGGCGTTTCTGTCATTCGAACGCGAGGATACCGGGCAACGCGAGCAGTATGGACCGCTCGTACGCGTGTCCTTGAGTGCCGGACGGGAGATGGTTCCGGGCCGTGTCGTGGTGGCAGTGGCCGCACTCGGCGAGTGGGAGTCCAGGTTGAGGTTCGCCGGTGAAACTATACCGGACTCGCAGTCTCACCTGTACTCATTCGCTGTTTCGCTTGCCTGGCGTTTCGATCCGCACTGGACCTCGGTCGGGGTGCTGTCGAGCTCGGTCTGGCCGCACGGATTCGGGGCCAACCAAGACGCGCGTGTCGACTTCACCGTGGGGGTTCGCTATGGGTATTTCTAAGGGATTTGCTGTCGTCCTCTCCGTTCTCGCAGCAACAGGTTGCGCCTCGAGAGCCCAGCCGCTGCCCGATGTGGGACGCACCCCGCTTGCGCTCGAATCCGCCGACGGATCCGCAGTGGCCCTTGACCATCTTTGGCGCGATCGTACCGCGACCGTTCTGGTCTTCTGGAGCGGCGGATGCCCCTGCGTGCGCCGCTATCAGGATCGGGTGGACAGTCTGCTCGATCGTTTTCCCGCCGACCAAGTGCGCATCGCCGGCATTTCGAGCAACGCGGGCGAATCCTTCGCCGACGTCCTGCGCGTGGCCAAAGAGCGCGGCGTTCGCATTCCCATCTTCCGTGACGAAGGCGGTGAAGTCGCTGCAGTCGTCGGAGTCCACAGCACCCCCACGGTGGTCGTGCTCGACGGCAGCGGACACGTGCGTTTCCGTGGTTGGATCGACAACGAGCGCTTGCCTGGCGATCCCAAACGCGAGCCGTGGCTCGAACACGCGGTGCAAGGCCTGATCGAACACCGTGACTTCGCCGCCCGAACGCCTATCTACGGTTGTGCCATCTCCCGCTCCCTACTTGGACCCTCTCCTGGCCACTGTTGCCACGAACAACACTAACCCGAGGACAACACCATGAAGCCGCTCTCACACCACCTATCGATGGCTGCCATTCTCCTGTTCGCCACGTGCGGCGGAATCAGCAAAGCCCCCAGCGCCCCTGTCCCGGTCAGCAAGACCAGCATCGCCACCACGACGGCTGCCGATCTCACCGTCGAGCTCTTGACGGACACGCAGCTCGAGACTGGAATGACCCCCGTCTACCTCAAGCTCACCACATCCGCCGGTCTGCCCGTCACCGATGCCGCGGTGACATTCATGCCCATGATGTCGATGTCGACGGGCATGAACCATACCTGCCCGGTGATGGGGATGCCCACGCTGGGGAGCGATGGTCTCTACCGCGTCGATGTGGTGTTCTTGATGGCCTCCAGCGACGTGGATATCTGGAGCGCGACGTCCATGGTCACGCGGCCTGGAGCCGACCCGGTTCAGGCGAGCTTTCCTTCGCTGACCGTGACCGATAGTGGCCGTCTCAAGAGCTTCACTTACACCGACCCGGTCACC